>JAIBDV010000391.1 GCA_024686055.1 Neptuniibacter sp. | reverse complement strand
ATCAAAAATTCACCAGAAAACAGAATTTAAGCCACCGATGTGACCCGCAAAGCAAAAAAATACGAGGAAGCATCGGCCTGGCTGCAAACAACAAGATTGCAGAAACAGGCCGAAGGATCAGTGCAGGTAGATCTATCAGAACAGGTCTGATGGGGGCTTACGCCTGTGGTTTTTTCACGCCAAAGCAATGCTCATTACCTGGAAACGTTCCAGCACGAACATCGGCCGCGTACTGGCGTGCAGCTTCACCTAACTGAGTGCCCAGCTCAGCGTAGCGTTTAACGAACTTCGGCGTAAAGTCACCGAACAGGCCCACCAGATCATCAGTCACCAGTACCTGGCCATCACAGGCAGCAGAGGCCCCAATACCGATACTTGGAATAACAACCGCATCACTGATACGCGCGGCAACGGCCCCAACCACCCCTTCGATAACCACCGAAAAAGCCCCCGCCGCTTCCACGGCTTTCGCATCACGCAGAATCAGCTCGGCGGCAGCGTCATCACGCCCCTGAGCTTTAAAGCCACCCAGTGCATTAGCGGATTGCGGCTTAAGGCCAACATGGGCCATAACGGGCACCCCACGCTGCGTCAGGAATTCGATAGTTTCCGCCATCTCCTGCCCACCCTCAAGCTTGACCGCCTGAGCATTGGTTTCTGCCAGCATACGCGCAGCATTACGATACGCCTGCTGAGGCGACTCCTGATAGCTGGCAAACGGCATGTCCACCACTACGCAGGCGTGCTGAGCACCGCGAACAACCGCAGCGCCATGGTTAATCATCATATCAACGGTGACTGCCAGCGTACTGGGCAGGCCATAGACGACCATACCCAGTGAATCCCCAACTAGCAGGATATCGCAATGCTCGTCCAGCTGCTGAGCCATCGGCATGCTATAGGCTGTCAGTACCACCAGCTTGTCACCCCCTTTCTGGGCGATGACTTTGGGTACAGTTACCCGATCTCGACTGAGATGCACACTCATCTCTTACTCCTGCGTTCAAAAAAAGCTCCTCATGGTATGCTGCACTGCCGGTGTCGCTCTTGCTGCATCAAGACAATATATAACGCAAATAGGACAATCTATGTGGGATGTTCTTCCTGAACCACAGCTCAAAAACCTGCAGAGACCTGTTTTTTTCAGGGTTATGAAAATACCAGCAAAACATCTGGTCGAATCTCACGAGCATCCGTTTGGCCAGCTATCATTCGCCACCGATGGTATCCTGCTGGCAAAAGCCGCTGACAGCCGCTACGTGATCCCACCCCAGCATGCACTCTGGTGCCCTCCCAGAATTGAGCACGAACTGCGCAGTCGCACCGGCGTATCATTCTGTGGTTTCTACATCGGCGAGCCATGGCTGGCGCATTTGCCCGAGGATACCTGTGTTATCGAAGTGACCCCTTTATTACGCGAGCTGATCCGCCAAGCCTCCACCCTGCCACCCCTGTACGACTCCAGCGGTGCTGAAGGCCGGTTGATTGACTGCATGATGGATCAGGTCGTCACAGCCCGTGAAGTGGCCTTCGAACTCCCTTTGCCCGAAGACCCGCGACTGGCACAGCTGGCAAAACGACTGATGACCCGGCCCGATGATAACCGTACTCTGGAAGCCTGGGCCGCGCAGATTGGTGCCACCAGCCGTACCCTTAACCGACTGTGTAACAAAGAGATGGGCATGAGCTTCCAGGAATGGCGTCAGCGGCTAAGAATGCTCGAGGCAGTGCAGCGCCTTGAAGCAGGCGAAGCCGTGACCAGCGTTGCGCTGGCACTGGGTTACAACTCCCCCTCCGCCTTTATCAACCGCTTTCGCATCCTGCTCGGCGTGACACCGGGGGCTTACCTGCGTCGCTAACCTCGCGGGTAGACCTTCCACAAAAAGTTAACGAAAACTCAACATTTCCGCTCTATTAGGCTACAGTCATTTGAAGATTGATCGTTTGAAAAACAGGCTACAGAGCCTTAACTACTTCAAACATCTGTTTTAATTTCAACTGATACACCCGCTATCCTGACCCATAAAGATAACAACCAGATCGGGAGTCCAACAGATGAAACTCATTACCCTCATACTGGGTTGCTGGCTGTCCATTGCTGTACAGGCAAGCGAGGCAACGGCGCAGGAAGAACAGATCGCCCGTCACTGGCTACAACTGGTAGACCGGGGCGATTACCTCCATAGCTGGGAAGAGACAGACCACAAATTCCAGCAGCGAGTCAGCGCCCGTGACTGGGTCAGTATTGTCGAATATGCCCGCGACCCCCTCGGTCCTCCGATCTCACGCAAGCTGATCCAGGCCCAGCGCCACAGTACCAGTAACAACGAACAGTTCGTCAAACTGGACTTTAAAACTGACTTTGAAAATCGCCATGTCGCCACCGAGCGCATCACCCTGCATCAGCGCGACGGCAACTGGCAAATCAGTAAGTATCTGATTCACTAACGGCCAGCATCCAGCTGACGAACAGTGCTACACTGCGCGTTTTTCTGGCATCGACTGCTGAGGTAACTGCGATGGAAGACGTCTACGAAAAGCTGCGTGAAGTTAACGCAAATGTACTGGTGCCTCTGGACCTGCCCGACGAAGACCAGTTGCTTGAAGTCGAAGAAGAAATTCTGATTTCACTCCCCCAGGAGTACCGGGAATTCATGCTCATGGTAGGCGATGTCATCTGCGGCAGCATTGAGCCTGCAACAGCAGCAGATCCGCAATCCCATACGTTTCTGCCCGAACTGGCTGCTACCGCCTGGTCGCTGGGCGTGCCACGGGAACTGATTCCTGTCTGTGAGCACAATGGCGACTACTACGTCATCAGCGAAGAGGGCGAGGTCAAACTCTGGCGTGAAAGTGAGGGCGAGATCAACGAAGACGAAAGCTGGAACAGCATCTGGCACTGGGCCCGGGATGTGTGGCTGGACAGCTGAGCCGGCTCAGCATAGAACAACCGGGCCAGACTGGCCCGGTGATTACTGGCCAATAGACGTCAGGTAACGTTGCCAGTCACCGAGCATGGCCTCAAAGTCATCCAGCCCGCAGCCTGCTCGCTGCCCTTCATCCGAGAGCGTCATCTCTT
>JAIBDV010000369.1 GCA_024686055.1 Neptuniibacter sp. | reverse complement strand
GTGTCTCACGGGTGCTGTAGAAGGAGTAATGACCTACCAGCAAGGCAAAGTCACCCGCCTGCATGACTGGCTGGAGCAGCAGCAGGAAAACCTGAGCAGCAGTGCGTTCTATACCGACTCCCATAATGATTTGCCATTGCTGGAGATCGTCGAATTTCCGATCGCCGTGACCCCGGATGCCCAGCTTAACCAGCTGGCTCAGTCACGAGGCTGGCCCGTGTTGAACTGGTAAAGCCTGACACGATGGTCATGCTTCCCCTTGCTGTAGATCACTACACCTGCCCGTAGGATGCGGCAAAGCGAAGCGTGCCCATCAACAGCCTCCAGCTTTCAGAGCAGAGCTTCCCGGTGGGGACACCGGTCCCACAGGTGCTTCGCTTTTTCTCCATTCACCAGCTGGGTTTCATTCAGTTCAACGCTGGTCAGAATTTCACGGGTTATATTTACCACATTGCTTACGCAACGGGCGTCGGCCTTGTAGTCAGCGGCTTTATGGGCGAAAAAAAACGCCCATCCAGTGCAGTGGAGGGCGTTTGAGATCACGCTAAAACCAGGCGGGCTCCATCGTTGCCGAGGGTGCCCGGCGTTTACTTGTCAGCCAGGTAGGTTTCCAGCGAGTCGTCCAGAGCATCAATCCAGGGAGTGTGATGGGTCGGCGACATGGTGCCTGTCATCAAGGAGCGATAAGCATTGTCACGGAAAGCCATAATGTTTTCTTTCTTATGGTTTTTCCATTCCAGGAACGTTCTGCGTACGCCTTCGATATCAAAGGTCGGGTAGTCGGTGGCTTCGATCAGCTCGAGGATGTAATCACCCTGGAAGGTGAACATCTCTTCGGCGGTTTCCAGCGTCAGCTCACGTTCGCGCCATGCCATGCTGTTTTCGGTCATTTCTTGCTGAGTGCCAGGCAGGTCGAGCTTACCCATGATCAGGTCCCGCACGTACCAGGCCTGGGCATCAAACATATTGAAGGTGTACCACTGGTCCTGCATACCGAGATAGAACAGTTTTGGATTGGCTTCCCAGGCAACCCCTTTATAGAGGTCCAGTGGCCACAGGCGGTTGCCGGTTTTCAGACGCAACTCTTCGCCAAGGAACGGGAAGTAATGCAGGTAACCGGTACAGAGGATGATGGCGTCGATCTTCTTGCTGCTGCCATCGGCGAAGTAAGCGGTGTCGTTATCGACTTTCACCAGGGCAGGTTTCTCTTCCCAGTTCTCCGGCCACTTGTAACCCATTGGTGCAGAGCGGTAGCAGCTGACCAGGCTACGGGCACCGTATTTGTAACACTGGGAGCCAATATCTTCAGCGGAGTAGCTCGCGCCAACCAGCAGGATATCCTTGTCCTTGAATTCCAGTGCGTCGCGGAAATCATGGGCATGCAGGATACGGCCGCCGAAGGTTGAAAACCCTTCATACTCGGGTACGTTAGGGGTGGAAAAGTGTCCGCTGGCAACGATGACATGGTCAAACACTTCGCTGCTGACGATGTCGGTGTTGTGGTCGTGGACGGTGACCGTGAACTGGCCACTTTCTTCGCAATAGGTGACGTTGCGCACCGGGCAGTTAAAGCGGATGTAGTCTCGCACGCCGGCTTTTTCTACCCGACCTTTGATGTAATCCCATAGCACCTCGCGCGGCGGATAAGAGGCTATGGGTTTACCAAAGTGTTCTTCGAAACTGTAGTCCGCAAACTCCAGACACTCTTTGGGTCCATTGGACCACAGGTAGCGATACATACTGCTGTGGGCAGGCTCGCCGTTTTCATCCAGGCCGGTACGCCAGCTGTAATTCCACAGGCCACCCCAGTCGCTTTGCTTTTCGTAGCAGACGATTTCCGGAATCTCAGCCCCTTTTTCCTGGGCTGACTGGAAGGCTCGCAGCTGGGCCAGACCACTTGGGCCTGCACCGATGATAGCAACGCGTAATGACATAGGTTTCTCCTGATCGAATTGTGTTTTAGCTTGTTCAGGTGAGGTCGTACAGGTGTGTACCCGTAAAACTGGGCACCCGTTAAGCTATTCCTTTCTATTCGTCGTGCTGGGGCTTAAACAGCCCATAACGGTGTTGTCTTTGTCGGTTGTAACCACCTTTAGGTATGAAAATACCACCTGATACACCGGAAGCAGGCCCTGTAAGGGCCCATCATGATGTGTTTCTGATCTTGAGCGGGGGAGGGAAGCATTCCACGAAAGCAGTAGCCTAACAATTATCTTTTTGGCGCATTCTTTGCTGTGATTACCGATGTTGACTGTTTTCGATAATATTCAGGGCGGTATTGATGGCTGTTGCCGGTCGTGGCTTTTAGCTCTGGGCGGCTTTATCCACCAGGCTCTGGCGTATAGCGTTACCCTCATTGGTCAAAGTATCGTCGATAAAGCGCGCCATATACGTGAGCAGACAGCGGGCGCGGGCATTGAGTAAACGACCACTGGGCCAGACGGCATACATCTCACGTTGCTCACCCTGCCAGCCCTCCAGCACCCGGACCAGAGTGCCGCTGGCTTCATAGTGACGTGTTTCACTCACCGGCAACAGAGCGATGCCCAGGCCATCGGCCGCCAGCTGGGTGTTAAAGGTGATATCAGTACTCCAGCTGGCAAAGTGGGGGCGCAGCTGTTGCGTCTGGCCGCTGTCCGAATGGTGCAGGGTCCAGTGGGTAACAGGCCTGGCCCCGATCAGTCGATGGGCTTTCAGCGCCTCCAGACTGTCCGGACTACCGTAGCGGGCCAGGTAATCGGGTGCGGCAAACAACCGGGTGGCAAGGGTGCCGAGCCGTTTCTGATAGAGGGCTGAGTCTTGTTGGGGGCCAATACGCAGCGCCAGATCAGCCCGGCTGCTCTGTAAATCTTCCCTCTCATTATTAAGCATCAGCGCCAGCTCAATCGCTGGATAATCCCGGATAAAGCCCGACCACATCGGCTGCAGCAGGCCGTTGGATATATTACTGGGGGCCATCACCCGCAGTGGGCCACTGAGTTCCTGCAATTCACGGCTCAGGCTGCGCTGAGTGGATTCCATCTGCGCAACCAGCTCGGCATAGGCCTGGTACCAGATTTCACCCTCAGCGGTCAGCACAAACTGACGGGCGGAGCGGTGGATCAGCTGGCAGCCCAGTTGTTGCTCAAGTTTCTGCAGGCGGCGGGTGACGGTCGCCGCCGGGATGTTCTGCTGGCGTGCCGCCGCCGCCAGTCCCTGCTGCTGAACGATCTGAACAAACAGCGCAATATCATCAAACATGATTTCACTAATGGAATTTGAGGTTGTTAAATACAGGATATATTCCATTTGTGGCCATGGCTATGCTGACTTTCTTTAAGTATGACTTAGCAAAAAAAGAGGTAGACCATGGTAACGGACACAGGAACAACGCAACTCTGGGTCAGTGCGGGGCTGAGCCTGACCGAAGGGACTGCACCGGAACAGGCATATCAGGCACTGCTGGAGCTGGCGGCACATACTCAACAGGAGCCCGGCTGTT
>JAIBDV010000258.1 GCA_024686055.1 Neptuniibacter sp. | reverse complement strand
TGGCCGGCAGGAGCTCATCTCCAGCAGGCGGTTACGGCCTTTCTGCAGCGTCTGGCGGGTTTCTTCTGCTGCAATACGGGTATCGCGCATCAACGCTTCGATATCAGCACCGGTCGCCTGACCCAGCAGCACATCATGCAGCGGCTCAGCAAACTGCTGATACAGCGCCTGGCCGGCCGGACAGGTCTGCTCGAAAGCATCAATGCCTTCGTGGAACCATTCCACCAGGCGGTGCTGGGCACTGTCTTCGTAGTACGGCACGTGGATCTGAATATCATGGCGCTGGCCGATACGGTCCAGACGACCGATACGCTGCTCCAGCAGATCCGGGTTGAGCGGCAGATCGAACATGATCAGGTGTTCAGCGAACTGGAAGTTACGCCCTTCACTGCCAATTTCGGAACAGATCAGTACCTGGGCGTACTCTTCAGTGTCAGCAAAGTAGGCTGCCGCACGGTCACGGTTGATCAGTGTCATGCCTTCATGGAACACCGCCGAGCGAACACCACCACGCAGACGCACGTGCTCTTCCAGCGCGTTGGCTGTTTTGGCATCGTGACAGATCAGCAGGGTTTTCTCGGTACGACGGGTTTTCAGCCAGTCGATCAGCCACTGCACGCGCGGGTCTTCCAGCAGCCAGTCTTCACCCAGCAGCTGTTCTGAGCGCAGCTGATCGGTCAGCGGGGCATCAACCGAGGCGGTTTCAAACGCCTCCGGCATCTCCAGCGGGTGGGTGTTGAGGTGGCGAGTCATAAAGCCATCAACGCCATCGCGGGTGTTACGGAACAGCGCCCGGCCGGTACCATGACGGTCGATCAGCTGATCAAGGAAGCTCTCAATGGCCGGTTCAGCTTCAAGTTCGAGCTGCTGTTGCTGGGCGGCCCAGGTCTCTTCGCCCAGGAAACCGATCAGTGCCTGGCTCAGCTCACTGTTTTTGTTCATCAGCTGCATATCAGCGTCTTCGGCCACCAGCTCATTAACCAGCGCGCTGACGTCCAGGTAACCCTGCTCTTCTTTGCGGAAGGTTTCCAGATCATAGTAACGATCCGGGTCCAGCAAACGCAGACGGGCAAAGTGACTGTCCAGCCCCAGCTGTTCTGGCGTTGCGGTCAGCAACAGGACGCCAGGGATATGGCGAGCCAGCTTTTCGACTGTCAGGTAGGCATGGCTAGGCGCTTCCGGGCTCCAGCCCAGGTGGTGAGCTTCATCGATGATCATCAGATCCCACTCAACCTCCAATGCCTGCTGCAAACGCTGTTCATTGCCGGTCAGGAAGGACTGACTGCACAGAATCAGCTGAGCGCTTTCCAGCGGGTTGCCGTCGTTGCCCATCTCCCAGGTCATACAGCGTAGCTCGTCCATCACCGAGAAGGTCAGGTTGAACCGGCGCAGCATCTCCACCAGCCACTGGTAGACCAGGCTGTCAGGCACCATGATCAGAATGCGACGGGCACGTTCGGTAACGATCTGCTGATGCAGGATCAGGCCCGCTTCAATGGTTTTACCCAGCCCCACTTCATCGGCCAGCAGCACACGGGGTGCCTGACGCTTGCCAACCTGATCAGCAATGTAAAACTGGTGCGGTAACAGCTGGACACGCGGGCCCATCAGGCCATAGCCACGGTTATGTTGCAGGCGGTGTTGATGTTCCAGGGTTTCGACGCGCAAGCGGAAAGCCCGGTTCTTATCCATCTGACCGGCGAACAGGCGGTCCTGCGGGCGGCTGAACTGAACGCTGGCGGCCAGTTCGGATTCCGGCAGAATGCGGCTTTCGCCGTCATCGTCTTCGGTCATGTACAACCAGACGCCATTATTCTCCATCCGCTCAACAATTTTGAGACTGGCGCCGTCTGATGCCTGGACGCTTTCACCGACCGGATAAATCACCCGGCTGACAGGCGCGTTGTCCAGCGCATAGGTACGCACCTCTTCTGCCGCCGGAAACTGAATTTCTACACGACGGGCTGTGGCTTCTACCACAAGACCCAGCCCCAGCTCGGACTCAGTATTACTGATCCAACGCTGGCCTGGGCGGAATTCTGATGCTGCCAAATCTTTTGTCTCGCAAATGGTCATTAAAAACGAAGGCGCGAATTTTACAGAATGATCCTTCGCACCACTAGCCCGAACTCAACCTATCGGCCCCACTCCTTTAATTTATGGTACGTTCGGGTATGCTATGCGCCTTTATGCAGTCCCCCGCCTCCTGCGGTGGTGCTGCTGGCGACAATTCACCGCGCCATTCCATTGACTGCTGCCGAGAAACACCATGTCTTTTATTGATCTTCAATTTGATCTTGAGCTGATCCAGGCCCTGGCTGAACAGGAACTGACCACCCCAACCCCCATTCAGCAGCAGGCAGTTCCACTTATTATGGACGCTAAGGACATTCTTGCCTCTGCGCCAACCGGCACCGGCAAAACACTGGCCTTTGTCCTGCCCGCCCTGCAGCACATTCTGGATAAGCAGGAAAGCAGCAGCTCCCCGCGCGTCGTGATCCTCAGCCCGACCCGTGAGCTAGCGCGCCAGACTTTGCAGGTGATTCAGCAGATGACTGAATTTACCCAGATCCGCTCCGATATCATCGTCGGCGGTGTGCCCTACGGCATGCAGCAGAAACTGCTCAGTGAGCCACTGGATATTCTGGTCGCAACCCCTGGCCGCCTGATCGAGATGGATGAGAAAGGCTGGCTGGACATGTCGATTGTGCAGCAGCTTATCATTGATGAAGCTGACCGCATGCTGGACATGGGCTTTATCGATGATATTCGCAAAATCGCTGACCTGACCCCGAAAGACCGCCAGACACTGTTGTTCTCTGCCACGCTGGAAGGCGACAAGGTGCAGCCGCTGGCGGATGATCTGCTGAATGAAGAAGCCGTTACCGTGGAGATCGAAAACCCACGTGGGGTGACCAAAAACATTCAGCAGTTTGTCTACCGGGCCGACAACGACGACCATAAAGCCGCCCTGCTACAGCGCATTCTGAAATCCGAAGGGGTGCAGAAAGTGCTGATTTTTGTTGCCTCACGCAGCCAGGTTGACCCATGGGTTAACAAGGTCCGCAGCTTCAACATCATGTGTGATGGCCTGCATGGCGAAATGCCTCAGGGCCTGCGTAATGAGCGGATGAAAAAACTGCGCAAGGGCCGTATACAGATGCTGGTTGCGACCGATGTCGCGGCGCGTGGTCTGGACCTGGCAGATATCAGCCATGTGGTGAACCTGCATCTGCCAAAACGTGCTGACACCTATGTACACCGCGCGGGCCGTGCCGGTCGTGATGGCAGCGTGGGTTATGCCTTCTCACTGGTTGACCGTATCGACTGGCCAATGATCGGCAAAATCGAGCGTTACACCCAGAATGAACTGCCGATTGGCACGCTGAAAGGGCTGGAGCCAAAGTCCGCCAAACCGCTGTCTGATGAAGCGCGTAAACTGGCAGCAGGCAGAGCGAAGAAAGCCCGTAAAAAAGAAGAAGAACGTAACAAGAAAAACCCGGTGAAGCACAAATCGAAAAAACGTGTGGGTCGCGGCCCTAAAACACCGAAGAGCTAAAAAGTACATCATAGCTGGCACCGGCCCCTGTGGGACCGGTGCCCAGCCCTCACCAGACCCCCCACTGATTTCCCCTTATTTCCCGCCGCCCCCGCCAGACTGGTCTATGCTCATTCCATCCAGGGCGAAAGCAATACCACCTGCCGTCTGTCTCCTCGCCTTTAAACGACGACCTTTTAACGCCCGTATAAGGAATGGAGTCCAGCATGATTGCATGGTTTAACACTCAGGTTGGTTCTAAAGATGACAAGCGTGCCCGTGACGACAATGATCGCTACCAACAGCTGAAGACTGAACTGCACGCTGCCCAGGAAGCAAAAAAAGAGCTGGAACTGCTCAAAGCACATTCCGGGGTTGGGCTGTGGGATTGCGTAATCAGCAACAACGACCCGCTACACCGTGACAGCCTTTGGAACTGGTCGCAGGAATTCCGCCGCCTGCTGGGTTATCAGAATGAACAGGACTTTCCCAACCAGCCTGGCAGCTGGTCTGAACTGCTGCACCCTGACGATACCAAAGCGACCTTTGATGCTTTCAATGCCCACCTTACCGACCGCACGGGCCGCACCCGCTACGATGTAACCTATCGGCTTAAAACCCGCCGAGGTATTTATCGATGGTTCCGGGCAATGGGGGGGGCCAGTCGTGATTCCAGCGGTGTACCCTTACGTATTGCCGGTTCGTTAATCGATGTGGATGAAGCGGTGGAGCAGGCCCAGTCGCAGGAAGCGGCTCAACAAACACAGATGCAAATGATTGCGGCGGTACAGAGTGAAATTGCACAAATTCATGACGCTGCCGGCGCCATTCAGACTGAAACTCAGGCGCTGCTGATCAAAGCGCGGGAGTCACAAAGCCTGACCGCCTGCGGCTCCAGTGATCTGAATACCATGAAAGACCGGCTCAGCGAAGTCGTCCAGTACAGTGATGCGATTGAGACCGAGGTTACCGAGATCCAGGCGATTGCCAATCAGACCAACCTGCTGGCACTGAATGCAACCATTGAGGCGGCCCGGGCCGGTGAAGCCGGACGTGGATTTTCCGTGGTCGCCGGGGAGGTTAAAAGTCTGGCGGGGATTGCCGGTGAGTCTGCAAACAGAATCACCAGCCGTATTGCCGCCACGCTGGATGGCATCAATCTGGTGGCCAGTGATGCCGATACCCTGCTGCAGACGATGGTCGATATCGTTGAGAATACCAAGGTTACCGAGAACGCCATGGACACCGTCGCCCAGCGGATCGATCGCCAGAGCGAAGCGCTTCAGCGGTTATCGGATACCATCCAGAATACACGCTAAGGCGGCAGACCAGCGCGGCTAACCAGGCTCGCGCTGGCGCTGGATCAGCTTAATCTTCGGTCAATGCTTTAAAAAAAGACTTGGTGGAGCCCCAGGCTTTACCACCAGCTTCAGCAGTTTTATCCGCGCCGTCTTTCGCCAGGCAGACACCCTTGTGCGCCACACATTTAGACACACAGCCCGCCT
>JAIBDV010000354.1 GCA_024686055.1 Neptuniibacter sp. | reverse complement strand
TATTTGAAACCGCGATGGGTATTCTGCAGATCCATGAGCGCCGCCAGATCCGGCTGTTTGTGCATCGGGATGATGCCAGTCATGCCTTCAGCTGCCTGGTGTATGCCCCGCGTGATGTGTACAGCACAGAGTTTCGTAAAAAAGTTGAGGCGATTCTCTGTCGCGAACTCGATTGTGACTCGGTTGAGTTTAATACCTATTTTTCCGAATCCATTCTGGCTCGAACTCAGTACATCTTGCGTAATAGCCAGGGGGCGCTGGCTGACCAGGTAGATGCGCGCGCGCTGGAATCGCTGCTGCGCCAGGCTGTGCGTAGCTGGGAAGATGACCTTGCTGATGCCCTGATTGAAAGCCAGGGGGAGGAGCGTGGGACATGGTTGCGCAATCGTTACGGTAGCGGTTTTGCTGAGGGTTACCGAGCAGACTTTACTGCCCGCACCGCCGTGGTCGATATCCAGCATATGGAGCAGCTTAGTGAGCAGCGGCCGATTCAGCTCAGCTTTTATCGGGCACTGGAACGTGGTGCGGATCAGCTCAGTTTCAAACTGTTCCATATGGGCACCCCGCTGCCGCTGTCGGATGTGCTGCCGGTACTTGAAAATCTTGGCCTGCGAGTAATCGACGAGCACCCGTATGCCATCCGCATCGGCGATAGCAGCTGCTGGATTCATGATTTTAATCTGAGTTATACCGGCAATAATCCTGTGGTGTTTGATGAGTTGCGTGAGGTGTTTGAAGCGGCTTTCCTGGCGACCTGGCAGGGCCAGGCCAACAATGACGACTTTAACAAACTGGTGCTGTCAGCCAGCCTTGACTGGCGTGAAGTGGCGATGTTACGTGCCTATGCCAGCTACATGAAGCAGATCCGCTTCCCGATCAGTGAACAGGCGCTCAGTGCAACGTTGCTCCACCAGTCGGCACTGGCCCGTACGCTTGTCGCGTTGTTTCATGCCCGCTTCTCGCCGGAACAGCATGATGTTGAACGGCAACAGCAGCTCGAAGCACTGCTGCTTGAACAGCTGGATGAGGTGCACAGCCTCACCGAAGACCGTGCCATTCGCCAGTACCTTGCCTTGATCAAGGCGACATTACGCACCAACTTCTATCAGCTCAAAGACGATCAGTCGAAAAGCTATATCTCTTTCAAACTGGCGCCGGAACAGATCCCGCAGATGCCGTTGCCTTGTCCACGGTTTGAGATCTTTGTTTACTCGCCTCAGGTTGAGGGTGTGCACCTGCGCGGCGGCAAGGTTGCCCGTGGTGGTTTACGCTGGTCAGACCGTGAAGAAGATTTCCGCACCGAAGTACTGGGGCTGGTGAAAGCGCAGCAGGTAAAAAATGCGGTCATTGTACCGGTGGGGGCCAAAGGCGGCTTTGTTGCCCGACGGTTACATGATGGCATGAGCCGGGAAGCCTGGCTGGCTGAGGGGGTGGCCAGTTATCGAACCTTTATCAGTGCTTTGCTGGATATTACCGATAACCTGAAAGATAACGCGGTGGTGCCGCCTGCACGGGTGGTTCGTCATGATGGAGATGATACTTATCTGGTTGTTGCGGCAGATAAGGGTACGGCGACCTTCTCGGATATCGCCAATGAGATCGCCCACGATTATGGCTTCTGGCTGGGGGATGCGTTTGCCTCCGGTGGCAGCAATGGCTATGACCATAAGAAAATGGGGATCACAGCCCGGGGGGCCTGGGTCTCCGTAGAGCGGCACTTCCGTGAGATCGGCATTAATACCGCCACTGATCCATTCTCTGTGCTGGCCATCGGTGATATGTCTGGTGATGTTTTCGGTAATGGCATGTTGCTGTCGGACCAGATCCAGCTGGTAGCGGCATTTAACCATCTGCATATTTTCATTGATCCGACTCCGAATACCGCCGCCAGCTTTGCTGAGCGTCAGCGACTGTTTGCGCTGCCACGTTCCAGCTGGACGGACTACGACGCCAGCCTGGTATCTGACGGAGGTGGGGTGTTTGATCGCCGGGCCAAGTCGATTACGTTGACGCCAGAAATCCAGGCGTTAACAGGACTGAAGGATAATGAGGTCACGCCAACGGATCTGCTATCTGCACTACTTAAGTCACCGATAGATCTGATCTGGAACGGTGGTATCGGTACCTATGTTAAAGCCAGCGATGAAAGCCATGAACAGGTAGGTGACAAAGCAAATGATGGTTTGCGTGTTGATGCCTGTGAACTGCGCGCCCGTGTTGTGGGTGAGGGCGGTAATCTGGGCCTGACCCAGCGGGGGCGGATGGAATACGCTGCTGCTGGTGGTCGCCTGAATACCGACTTTATTGATAACGCCGGTGGAGTGGACTGTTCTGATCATGAGGTGAATATCAAGATTCTGCTCAGTCAGGTGGTTGATAATGGTGATATGACCGACAAACAGCGAAACCGGCTGCTGGAGGAGATGACCCATTCGATTGCTGAACTGGTGCTGGAGAACAATTATCGCCAGGTACAGGCGCTGAGTCTGGATGAAGCCCGAGGTGTGGCCGAGCTGCCGGAGTATCGTCGCTTTATCAATCACCTGGAGGAGACTGGCCGACTGGATCGGGCGCTGGAATTCCTGCCGACCGATGACACGCTGGAGCAGCGTCGGGTGGAGGAGCGCAGTCTGACCCGGCCAGAACTGTCAGTATTGATTTCCTACAGTAAGGCCGAGCTAAAAGAGGAGCTGGCGGAATCTGGCGTACCGGATGACCCATGGTTACGTCGGGAGCTGGTGACGGCCTTCCCGCCGCGTCTGTCGGTGGAGTTTGGCGAGCAGATGGAACAGCACCGGCTGCGCCGGGAGATTATTGCCACCCAGATTGCCAACAATATGGTCAATTATATGGGGGTCAATGCCGCCTCCCGGTTACAGGCCGCAACCGGTGCTGATTCTGCAACCATTGCGCGGGCGTTTGTGATCGCACGGGATGTCTTTGATATAGGTAACGTCTGGCGGCAGATTGAAGGGCTGGACTATCAGGTCAGTAGTGACATGCAGATTGAAATGATGCATGAGCTGCAGCATTTGATGCGTCGGGCTACTCGCTGGTTTGTGCGTAACCGCCTGAACGAAGATGAAACTGAATCTCAGGTTGAGCGCTACCGTCAGGAACTGGCAACCGTGTGTCAGGACCTGGGCGCGCTGTTACAGGGCGAGCCTCATCAGCACTGGTTGCAGCTGAGCCAGCGTTATATCGATGCCGGTGCCCCGGAGTCACTGGCGCAGCTGGTTGCTGGCGCACGCAGTATCTATCAGGTGCTGGGGGTGATTGAGGTCAGTCGGGACAGTCAGCACAGTGTGGCCACGGTTGCGCAGACATTCTTTGGCCTGGGTGAAACGCTTGATCTTGCATGGCTGGCGGGCAAATTAAGCGAGCTGGAGGTGGATAATTACTGGCAGGCACTGGCGCGTGAGGCGTTCCGTGATGATCTTGACTGGCAGCAACAGGCGTTGACCCGCCATGTACTGCAATTCAGTGACTCTCACGGCTGTGAAGCCCCTGACCTGGCGCTGTGGCAGGTGCAGGCACAGCCGATGATAAAACGCTGGCAGGCGACTCTGAATGAGCTTCAGCATGCTGAACGACAGGAATACGCGATGTATACTGTGGCCGTGCGTGAGCTGTTTGATCTGGCCAACGCCTGTAACTGGCTGGCGGCGGAGGCGCTGCCTGCGGAATAACGGTTGATTGTGAGGGAATG
>JAIBDV010000161.1 GCA_024686055.1 Neptuniibacter sp. | reverse complement strand
GGTGCTGCTTTTTCCAGTGAGGCGAGGAAGCGGTCAGCGATGGGGTTGAATATATGTTCTTGCGACATAGCGTGTGCCAGCACCACCCTTTCGCTGGCGTGTGCCTGCAGGCCGGTCATCAGTGCCGCCGCAACCGTGATTGAGCCGATTAGCGAGGTGAGTTTACGTGGTTTAAACAGTTGGTTGAACATACCAGACGCTCCATTTTTGTTTTTTTAGTGGATGGTATTTTCACCGGATCATCATTTTATATATGACTTTCCTGTTGGTGATAATTCGAGCATACAGGTTGTTTATTCTGTTGAAATAACTTTAGTGTTGCCTTTAAAGCAACAGCTTATGTGCCTTTTTATAGTTAGGTTTCGACTTTTATCTGTCTGTTTTTTATGGATATTGTTTATTTTCAGTGGGTTGGGTTCAGGTTTTTTCTGTATAGGTAACGCGTATTTATTTTCCCTGTTGCGTAAAAAAATGAATATCAATTTTTATGTTCTGTTAATCCGGTTTTTACAGCGCACCTGTGTTGCTTTAATTAGAACAATAAAAAGAATTTGATCTCATTATTCTTGCGCTTTAAATGTTCAAGAATGCAGCTATGCATGATTAACAAATAAGAAAGTGAGGCAATTCATGGCACAGAATTCAATTGGTGTAGTCGGCCTGGGTAGCATGGGTCACGGTATGGCGCTGTCTTTATTGCGCGCCGGTTTTCGGGTGATCGGCACTGACCTGGGTGAAAAGCAGAAAGCTGCCGCCAGTGCTGCCGGTGTTGAGGTAGTCGATGATGTGGCCAGTCTGTGCCAGCAGACACAGGTTGTGTTGCTGTCGCTGCCAATGGCCAAGCATGTTAATGCCGTGATTTGTGGTGACGGTGGCATTCTGGCCTCGGCACAGCCAGAAACACTGGTGATTGATACCTCAACCTCGGAGCCTGATGTGACCCGTGCGCTGGCAGAAAAGCTGGCAGCACAGGGCCATGGGTTACTGGATGCCCCGGTCAGTGGCGGTCCGGCGGGTGCTGCGTCGGGCACCATGGTGATGGTGGTTGGCGGTAAAGGTACTGATCTGCAGCGAGCACAGCCTTTTCTGGATGCACTGAGCAGTAAAGTTGTCCACCTGGGTGGCAGTGGCGCAGGCCATGTCGCCAAACTTATCAACAACCTGCTCTGTGCTGCCCACCTGGTGACCACCGCAGAAGCGGTGGCGCTGGGTAAAAAAGCCGGGCTTGATCCTGCCGCGTTGCTGGCAGGGCTGAATGCCGGTTCTGGCCGCAGTGCTGTCTCGGAAGTGAATTTCCCGCGCTGGATTCTTAATGATGGCTTTGACTCCGGCTTCACGATGGGGCTGATGCGCAAAGACGTCCAGCTGGCGCAGGGGCTGATTGAACAAATGGGCCTGCAGTTGCCTGTCTCTGCACAGATTGGTGAGCTCTGGGCGAGCAGTGCTGAGAGCCAGGATGATCAGAGTGACTTTAACTGCATCGTCAACACGACGGCACTGGGAGCATAAGAGATGAGCTTTGTTGTAGAAGGTAATGGTGAATTACAGGTTGCAGCGCTGCTGCGTGAATTACTGGGCAGCGACCGGTTCGGCAGCTGGGTGGATGGCGCGCTGGTGGAAGGTCTGGGCGAGACGATCAGCCTGATTAATCCTGCCACCGGCCAGCCATTTATGGCGTATCGCGATGCGGGTGAACCGCTGGTCGCAGCGGCCGCAGAAAGTGCCTGCCGGGCGCAAAAACAGTGGTGGGCGATGACTGCCAGCCAGCGTGGTCGACTGATGTGGGCCTGTGCCGATCAGGTGCGTGCAGCAACAGAATCACTGGCCCAGCTGGAGTCGATTTCGGCGGGTAAGCCGGTGCGTGACTGCCGGGTTGAAGTCGCTAAAGTTGCCGAGATGTTTGAGTACTACGCTGGCTGGTGCGACAAGCTGGGTGGCGAAGTGATTCCGGTACCGACGTCGCACCTGAACTATACCCGTCATGAGCCTTATGGTGTGGTGACGCAGATTACACCATGGAATGCGCCGGTATTCACGGCGGGCTGGCAGATTGCTCCGGCGATCTGTGCCGGTAACGGTGTGTTGCTGAAACCCTCGGAACTGACGCCGCTGAGTTCCACTGTGCTGGTCAAACTGCTGGAAGAGGCCGGTATCCCGCAGGGGCTGGTCAATGTCATTAATGGTCTGGGGCAGACCACTGGTGCCGCCGCCATTGCCAATCCGGTGACGAAGAAAGTTGTCTTCGTTGGTTCGCCACGCACCGGTGGTGTGATTGCGACAGCGGCGGCCCAGCGAGTGATCCCTTGCGTGCTGGAGCTAGGCGGCAAGTCGGCCAATATTGTCTTTGATGATGCGGATATCGACCGTGCTGTAGTGGGCGCTCAGGCGGCGGTGTTTGCGGCAGCAGGTCAAAGCTGTGTATCGGGTTCCCGTTTGCTGGTGCAGCGCAGTGTCTATGATCAGGTCGTCGAACGTGTGGCGTCAGCCTGCAGCAAACTGCCGGTGGGCCTGCCATGGGCGGAAAGCACCATGATCGGCCCGATCAATAACCAGGTGCAGTTTGATCATGTCTCGGCGCTGGTGAAAGACGGCGTTGCGCAAGGTGCAATTGTTGCTGCCGGTGGTGGCAAACCTGATATTGCCGGTGGCGATGCGGGTTATTTCTATCAGCCGACCGTGCTGGCCAATGTGGATAACAGTATGCGGGTCGCGCAGGAAGAAATTTTTGGCCCGGTTGTGTCAGTCATTCCATTCGATGATGAAGACGATGCCGTGGCCATTGCTAACGACAGCCGTTTCGGCCTGGCCGGTGCCGTGTGGACCCGTGATGTAGGCCGTGCCCACCGGATGGCCGCGCAGGTGAACGCCGGTACGTTCTGGGTTAACAGCTATAAAGCAATCAATGTGATGTCGCCGTTTGGTGGCTTTGGCGAAAGTGGCTATGGCCGCTCCAGTGGCTACGAAGGCCTGCTGGAATACACCCAGACTAAAAGCGTGTGGGTAGAAACCGGCAAAGATGCCGCCATTCAATTCGGTTACTCCATTCAGTAACTGGCACTGAAAGATAGCCCGGTCCCCTGATATAAGGTTCGTGCTCTCTGGTAAGCAGGCGGGGTTGTGAAGGCCCCTTTACCGTCGGCCTCTTCGAGGCTTTTTAGCTGGCTCCTTCCGCTGGAAGGCGTCAGCCTTTTTTAGACGGAGTTAAGACAATGAGTGAGTATCAACGCGAGATTGATCTCGACAGTCTCTGGTTCACCATCCAGGCCGAAGCCCGGCTGGATGCGACAGCACAGCCACTGCTGGCTGCCCTGTTACAACGTCATATTCTCAGCCAGCCTGATTTTGCGGGCGCACTGGCCAGTTTGCTGGCCGAAAAACTGATGGACCCTCCCACTGAGCAGGCTGACTGGCAACGCAGTTTTTATCAGCTGATTCAGGATAACCCTGCAATTGAAGCCGCGGCACTGAAAGATCTGCTGTGCCAGCTACGCAGCAATGCCAGCATCAAAGATCACTATACCCCTTTGCTGCATTTCGGTGGATACCAGGCGCTTCAGTGCCATCGCCTGGCCCATCAGTACTGGACGCGGGGTGAGCAGGCGATGGCCTGTTATATCCAGGGCCGTGTGGTGTCCTTGTACGGTGTGGATATTCATCCGAATGTTCCGGTCGGTGCGGGTATTTTTATCGACCACGCGGTGGGCATTGTTGTCGGTGAAACCTGCGTTATTGAAGACGATGTCACCCTGTTCCAGGGCGTGACGCTGGGTGGTACCGGTAAAGGTGAGGGGCAGCGCCATCCCAAAATTCGCAAGGGCGCGTTTATTGGCTCCAATGCGATCATCCTCGGCAACATTGATATTGGTGCCAATGCCAAGGTTGCAGCCGGTGCTGTGGTGGTTAAGTCCGTTGCGCCAGGTGCCACGGTTGTTGGCCAGGTCGCACGACCATTCGTCGCCAGAACGGCTAGCACTGACTGATCACTGACAATAAGAAGGCAACATCACTATGAAAAACCATCTGGGTATTGACCATCCACTGGTCGCCGTTCGAGATATGGACAAAGCCTGCGAAGATTTTGCACGGCTGGGCTTCTTTATTAATCCACGCCATCACCATCCCTGGGGCACGGACAATCATCTGTTGATGTTCCCGGAGAATTTTATTGAAGTCATCAGCGTGTATGACCCAACGACGCTGGATTTGAAAAATGAACGGGGCTTTGCCTTCGGTCGTTTTATTCAAAACTCTATTGAACGTCGGGAAGGCATTTCGCTGGTTGCGCTGCATAGTGAAGATGCTCGCGCTGACCATGCTCTGATGGAAGAACGGGGTGTCGAGAATAATGGCATTGTGGATTTTCGCCGGGTCGCTCATCGCCCGGATGGCAGTGAAGAGGAAGCCGTTGTTTCACTGGTGATGCTGATCAATGCAGAGCAACCGGCTATCTCTCACTTTTTCTGTCACCAGCATAAGCCGCACCTGGTATGGGTGGAAGACTGGATGACGCATCCCAATGGCGCTAACGCTATTACGGCGGTCAGTTATGTCGCCCAGGACCCGGCTGCATTGCAGGCACGTTTTGTCGGTATTTATGGTGCACAGGCCGTTGCACTGGAGCCGGGCTACCTCAAAGTACAGACTGATCGCGGTATTTTTGAAGTGCTGTCGCCGGAGTTTGCCCAGGCCCGCTTTGCAGGTGTCGGTGTGCCTGTCACCGATGCACAGTTACCGGCTGGCGTTGCCATTCGGGTTGCTACCTCTGACCCGGCGGCTGCCCGTGATCTGTTACTGAAAAATGGCGTTGAGTTTGTTGATACCCCAGAGGGCGGTTTACGTATTCCGTCGCACTACGCTGGCAATACTATTATTGAAATCTTCCCAGCAGCGGTGGCCTGAATGTTGATTGAGAAAGAAAGCTCGCTACATCAGGCGATGCGCAGCTGGCGGCGTGATTTTCACCGTCACCCGGAAACGGCGTATGAAGAGTTTCGCACGGCAGGGGTGGTTGCTGAACTGCTACGTAGTTTCGGGCTGGCGGTGCATACCGGGCTGGCAACCACCGGTGTTGTCGCCACCCTTAAAGGCAATGTACCCGGTGAAGGGATGATCGGTTTGCGAGCCGATATGGATGCTCTGAACCTGCGTGAACTGAACACCTTTGATCACTGCTCCCGCCATGATGGCAAGATGCACGGCTGTGGTCATGATGGCCATACGGCCATGTTACTGGGGGCGGCACAATATCTGGCGGAACAGCCTGATTTTTCCGGTACGGTGGTGTTTATCTTCCAGCCCGCCGAAGAGGGCGAAGCAGGGGCAAAGGCGATGATTGAGGCCGGACTGTTTGAGCGTTTTCCGGTGGATGCCGTGTATGGCATGCATAACTGGCCCGGGCTGGAAGCCGGACACTTCGCTGTGCATGATGGCCCGGTGATGTCGGCTATGGATACGTTTGATATCGAGATTGATGGTCAGGGCTGTCATGGCGGGATGCCGCATCTGGGTACAGACCCGGTGCTGGTCGCAGGGCATCTGATTACCGCATTGCAGTCCATCGTCAGCCGCCAGCTGGACCCGCTTGAGTCGGGAGTGGTCAGTGTGACGCGGATGCGTGGAGGAGACGCCTATAATGTGGTGCCTGATAGCGTGCGTCTGTCCGGCACCTGTCGCAGTTTTACGGTTGGGGTACAAAATCAGCTGGAGCAGGCAATGGCGCAGCAGGTGCTGCATATCTGTTCGGCCTTTGGTGCCAATGGCCAGTTGAGCTACAACCGGGTTTATCCGTCCACGGTTAATGTGCCCGAACATGCTGAAATCTGTGCCCAACTGGCGGCTGAACTGGTGGGTCATGAGGCGCTCCATCGGAATATGGCCCCGAGCATGGGAGCGGAAGACTTTGCTTTTATGCTCAATGAACGGCCCGGTGCTTATATCTGGCTGGGTAATGGCAGTGCTGAGGGCGGCAAAGGGCTGCATAATCCACACTATGATTTTAATGACGCGGTGCTGCCGGTGGGTGCCAGCTTCTGGGTGGCACTGATCCAGAACCAGTTACCATCAGGCTGAAGCGAGTATGTGCTGAGGCCTGGCTGAAGGGGCACAGATGAAAGAGATAAACGAAAAACGGCTGTCGTATCTGTATGAAGCGGTCAGCGCCGGCACTGTACGGGCGGCGGCAGATAAGTTGAATGTTGCCCCTTCAGCTGTCAGTCGGCAGATCTCTTTACTGGAGGATGAGCTGGCTACAACGTTGATTGAGCGTAACCGTAAAGGGGTGAAAGCCACCGATGCGGGGTTATTGATGCTTAAATATTACCGTGAAGCTTTATCCCATGAAGAAGAGTGCGTTTCTCGCTTGCATGCTTTGCGAGGATTACAGCACGGCCATATCGACCTGGCAGTCGGAGAAGGCTTTGTCGGTGATCTGCTGAGCGGGCCGTTGCCACAGTTCCATAAGAGCTATCCGCAATTGACGGCCTCCGTCCAGATGGCAGGCACCAATGAAGTGATCCGTCAGATCCAGGAAGATGAAGCCCACATCGGCCTGCTGTTCCATCCACCCAACCATCCTGACATTCGCTCCCAGGCCAGTTCTGTGCAGCCTATCTGCGCGATCGTCCCACCGGGGCATCCGTTATTGCTGCTGGGGCGCGCTGTCTCATTGAGTGAAGTCGCCGCGTATCCGGTGGCATTGCAGGACAGTCACTTCGGAATCCGTCAGCTGTTAGCCATGGCGGAGTTTAAAGAACGCCTGCG
>JAIBDV010000043.1 GCA_024686055.1 Neptuniibacter sp. | reverse complement strand
GAAGTTCAGCTGGTGACCTTTCTCGGTGATAGACGGTGACGTAGACGCCGCCGTAATCATCAGGATACCTTCTTCTTCGTAGATATCAGAAGCAGGCTCCGTGGAGCTGGAACACAGGTGGCCAACAACGTGCATAACGCCATCATTGACGATCTTGTTGGCAACGGCAACAGCCTGTTTCGGGTCACAGGCGTCATCGTAGATTACGCCTTCAAGCTGCATACCATTAATACCGCCAGCTTTGTTGATATCGTCGATAGCGGCCATAACGCCGATCTTCTGCATATCACCGTACTGTGCAACCGGGCCCGTAGCTGGGCCAGCCAGGCCGATTTTCAGGGTGTCTGCGTGTGCAAGAGAGGTGGTGGCCATAACGGCCAGAGCGACTGCTTTAAGCGTCGTTTTTATAGTTTTCATTATTCAATCTGCCCCATAGAGTGGATTCAGTCGTATTTTTTTAGTTTTGAAACCAGGATGGACTCTTTTCAGCGGTAAACATTACCGTCACATTTCTTATGAATCAATGCCCTGAGATCAATTGTTGGTCAAGCTTATTAATTAGCAAATTCTGAATCAGCCAATATTTGTTTATTCGCTGAATACTTAATAAACAATCTGGCGTTTATGTGGTCGAAGAATTTATCGGTCCAGCCTTTGTTCAGGGTGATTTTGGGCCAGAGGTTATCTATATCTATTTGATTCTGATAGATAATTTAAGACGGTTAGGGGCGAAGCTGGAATGTTGCGCTGCAATGCAGAATTTAGTCAGTAATTCTCAGGGGTATATGCGGCTTTAGCAGCAGAGGATTTCCTGCTCTACGCTTAACAACATCGCTAGCGCACGTTCGGGTGCGGAAGGAGGCGTATATGGAGCTGCAGCGTGGAGTGTCAATCCCGGGTCGGCTGAATCAACAGCATTTCACCAGCCTGGTCAGCCTGCTGACGGATGTCTGTCATCGCTATGGTGAGCGAGCTGCGTTCAGCAGCTTTGGTCGGTCAGTGAGTTATACCGAACTGGCTGATCTGTCGGCGGCGTTTGCCAGCTATATACAGCAGCATACTGAGCTTAAGCCCGGTGACCGGATCGCGATCCAGATGCCGAATATGGTGCAGTATCCGGTGGTGCTGTTTGGTGCGTTGCGGGCCGGACTGGTGGTGGTGAATACCAACCCACTGTATACCAGCACGGAAATGCAGCATCAGTTTTGTGATGCCGGGGTGAAAGCGCTGGTGATTCATAAAAGCATGGCCCACAAATTGGAACCGATTATTGATCAGACTCAGATCCAGCAGGTGTTTGTTACCCAGATTGGCGACCTGCACGGAATGTTCAAGAGGGTATTACTTAACGGCGCTATTAAGTATCTAAAGCAGATGGAGCCGGTGTTTTTGCTGCCGGACGCCATCGAGCTGGGTGACGCCCTGCGTCTGGGCGACCCTGGTCAGTTACTGGAACACCGGCCCCGGCCGGAAGATCTGGCTGTACTGCAGTACACCGGCGGGACCACCGGGGTTTTGAAGGGGGCGATGCTCAGTCATGCCAACCTGATCAGTAATCTGTTGCAGGTATCCGAGCGGCTTCATGAGGCGCCTGAAAACTGGCAGCGAGATGTGGTGTCGCCATTGCCGCTTTACCATATATACGCCTTTATTATTTCGCTGGTGGTGATGGAAGCGGGGGGGCATAGCTTGCTGATCACCAACCCGCGGGATCTGGATGGGGTGGTGAAAACTCTCAGTGGCCGGCAGATCAGCGCTTTTATCGGTCTCAATACGCTGTTTTCTGCGTTGTGTAATCATGCGGGGTTTCGCCAGCTCGATTTCGATCAGCTCCGATTGACGGTCTCCGGTGGTATGGCGCTGACCCATGGCGCAGCAGACCGCTGGCTGCAGACCACCGGTTGCCCGATTATGGAGGGCTACGGGCTGACAGAGGCCTCGCCGGTGGTGGCGTTTAACCCACCGGGGGCCGTCCGGCTCGGCACCATTGGCCTGCCGGTCAGTGATTGTGAGGTGAAGCTGGTTGACAGTAATGAGCAGGAAGTAGCGCCAGGTGACTGTGGTGAGCTGTGTGTCAGTGGGCCCCAGGTGATGCAGGGCTACTGGCAGCAACCGGAAGCAACCGCTGCCAGTTTTACCGCTGATGGTTATCTCAAAACCGGTGATATGGCCCGTCGTAGTGAAGACGGTTATCTGACCATTGTTGATCGCATCAAAGACATCATTATTGTGTCGGGCTTCAATGTGTACCCCAATGAACTTGAGGATCTGATTAGCAGCCACCCGGATGTGCTGGAGTGTGCTGTGGTCGGTGTGCCTGATCGGGAAACTGGCGAACGTGTGCGGCTGTTTCTGGTGCCGGTGGATACACAGCGCTTTGATGAAACAGCGCTACAGAGTTGGTGCCGCCAGCAGTTAGCCGCTTATAAGGTACCGAAAGATATCCGCTGTCTGGAGACCTTGCCTAAAACACCGGTCGGGAAAGTGCTGCGACGTGAGTTGCGTCAGCCTGCACCGCGGATGCCCAGAGCGGGGGATAACCCCACGGTAGAACAGCAGGCATAACGTCCATTAATCAGTTTTTAAAACCCGGATAACGTGACCGCGTTATGAGAGCTACAGGGCTGGACCTGTGTTGCCGCCGGACTGAATACGAGGAAGAGCGATATGAGACGACTGAGCTGGATTGCCGCGGCGCTGGGGGTCTGTGTGCTGACGGGCTGTGGCGAAACGACGCCAACCAAAAAACAGTCACTGACCGCGACGGCAACGCCAGCGCAGTCGGCCCGGCTGACCTATGGTCCGCACCCCTGGACCGATGCGGTGTCTGTCTGGCATCGACCTGACCTGACGACCACAGAACTGAAAGGCTACCAGGGGTTTATGCTGGAACGGGTGGTGATGGCGCCTGAGGGACAGATGAGCAATCCACGGGTGAAGGCGGTGAAAGCCGACATTATTCAGACCCGCTTTCCTGCGATGATGGCCAGTGCCATGCATCCGCGCTATGAGCTGGTGTGGGAAAAAGGTGAGCGGCAGATGAAGATGCAGGTGGTGTTACTGGCTGCAGCCAAAAAGCCACAGCCAGGGGATGTGCTTAAGTACCTGCCGGTGACACTGGATCTGAATGCGCAGGATAAAAATGGCAAGCCGCTGGTCAAACGGATTACGGTGGCAGCGGCAGGATTACGGATTGATCTTATGGATGCGCAGACCAATGCACCCCTGCTGTCGATGCTGGATACCCTGGAAGAGGTAAAAGCTGCCTGGCGACAGGAACCTGGCGCACCGCTGATCGACCTGGAACAGCTGGTTCGGCATTGGGCGGTTAAAATACGCTTTAATCTGGATTCACTGCAGGAGCCGGAAGATCAGCGTTTAGGCAGCGCCGGTTAAGTCAGTTCTGGTTGAGTAAGCATAGTAAGCCGCTGCCGTGCACATGGCAGCGGTTTTTTTATGGGCAAAGCGAGCGGACTCAGGCGGTGGAGGCTGATTGTGCTTTGAGGGCCAGCTCCAGACGTTCCAGCAGCTGGCCAAAGGATTCCTGAGGTTGATGGGTGACGGCAATTCCCTGAGCTTTTAGCTGGGCATTATCACTAAATGGATGCTGTTCAAGCCGTCGTAATAGCCCCTCCAGAATAGCGCTGGCCCGATGTTCTTCCTGCTCGGGGAGTAATACCAGGAACTTGCTACCACTCCAGCGACCCAGTTGAGCGTTGGCAGGCAGGTTATCTCGTATCAGCTGGCAGGCTTCACTGATCACCAGGTCACCAATGGTATGGCCGTGTTGCAGGTTGATTTGCCTTAACTGAATCAGGTCCAGCATGATCAGCGACAGCGGTAAGCCACTTTGCGCGCGCTGGTTGAGCTGGTGCTGCAGATCGCTACTCAGTTTTAGCCGGTTGCGGGCACCGGTCAGTGGGTCGCGCTGGGTCAGCCGTTCAAGGCGGGCATTACGGTCACTCAGACGGTTGTTGAGCTGACTCAACTGGTTACGGGTTTGTGAAATTTTTTGGCTGCGGTAATACAGCAGGCCAATGGCCAGGACCGCTAGCGCGGCGAGCTGGTAGAGCAGGGTGTAATTGGGGGCCTGTTGCAGTTTGACGGTATACCAGCGTTGCAGGATTTTATTAGTGGCACTGGCTGGCAGCTGGCTGACGACTTGCTGGAATTGCTCGGCCAGCGCAGGATTGTCTTTACGTGTGCCGACCCTGAGCTGATGGCTGAAGCCGGTGCCGCCGGCGATTTTCAGATTACTCAGCCCCTGCTCCTGGATCAGCCGGGTGGCGGTTAGCAGGGAGGCCACCGTGGCGTCCAGTTTACCTGAGGCAACCTGGCGAAATGCTTCACGTACCGAGGTGGTATAGATGCGTTCAACATCGGGATAGTCCTTGTCGAGCAACTCGTCGTAGATGTAGCCGCTGACGATACCCAGCTGTTTCCCCTCCAGCGCCGCAAAACCATCCATATAATCTGCATCGTTGCGGGCAATGATGACGATGGCTGACTCAAGATAAGGGCTGGTAAAGTTGAGGAACTGTTCTCGCTCGGGGCTACTGTTTATTGCCGGGATCAGATCGCATCCGCCTGCCCGTATCAGTGACATGGTTTCAGCCCAGCTATGGGTTGGGACCAGTTTCAGCGGCTGGGGTAGCTGCTGGCGGATCAGCTGCAGGAAATCTGCCACGATCCCTTCGTGCTGACCTGCTTTGTTTATCTGCTCGAAGGGCATCCAGTTTGGGTCAACACAATAGTTGAGGTGGCCAGGTGGCTGAGGCGCGCTGCCAGTTGTGCCACTGCTGTTCTCTGCTGTGATGGTGGTCGCCATTGCCAGCGGTGCCAGTAGTAGCAAAGCGGCTGCTTTCAGGCTTGCCTTCAGGGTAATAAATGGAGGTAAGTTCATTCAACACTCGCTCATACAGTCTGCTTACGCGGATCTTTTAAATTTAGCCTATCTGGCGCAGATGCACAGTTTCCGGACATAAATTCAACAGGCTGGGTAAATGGTATGGCCTTAATGTGCAGTCTGGCTGAATGCTTTATGAATCCTTCACGATATTTTGTCTGGCAACTCAACGGCTTAGCGGGAGTCTAAACGGTGTCTGTCAGATATAACGAGGTGAACTGTGAAATTTTTTCTGGCTGTACTCGTGGTTATGTTCAGTCTCGGCTGGGTGGCGCCGGTACAGGCATCGCCTTACTCTCCTGCCGGGGGAGCTGCGTCTGTCCATTACTCGGACGGTTATGGTGTTCATACAGGTTACCGTGTACATCGTAACCATGGTCACCATGGCGATCGCTACCGCCATGGCCGCCATTACCGTAATAGCAGCCGTTACTACCGTAGTCGTAGCTACTATCCTGCGGGCTTTTACGGTGGTTATCGAGGTCGATACTGCCGCTAGCAGGCTGGCCGTCGATAATTTGAACAAATTGTTACAATGGTAGCTGAAGCCCGCAGGGTATGGGCTTCAGCCGGTACGCTCAGCTCCTGGCCGGGTTGTCCAAAGGGTTATCCACAGAATATGTGCATAACACTTTGGTATATATCTGTTGAGCGTTGCACTGCTATTGCCTGGTGTCCGCAGGTCCCTGGCACCCGATAGCGAGATCGAGTGTCAGATAGGATTTGTCAGCCGGGCTGAATTCCTGCTCTGGTTGGCATCATTTCATTCAAATATTTCATTTTAAACTTTGGTTTAACTTACCCTTCTTATTCACTCAGCCTTGCGCCTGGTCAATAGTGAATATTTTGTTTATGTCCCAACCTGTTGGTTTGGGAGTACCAAACTGACGCTCAGTCATCTTTATTACCCGTGTGATTTTTATGTTTTTCAACAGGCTGTGTTGAATGAACGAAGTTACACACTGAAAATAAAAACGAAGTGTCTATTTTAAATAGGCAAGATCATGCATTTAAGGGGGCATGATGGGTGAGTTTCGCAGCCTGTATAACAGGGTTGAGCAGGCGCTATTTTTTACACTGACACGGAAGATTGTTGCGAATGTCGTGGCACTTATATTGCCGCAAGTTGTGTTACTGGCATTCAGCTATTTTGTATTAACGGAGATAAAGCAGAAACTTGAACCGTTAACACGCACCTTGCCTCAGGCGGCACCGCTGCAGGCTGAACTGGATACCTTATGGCTGGCTCAGCTGGTTGCGCTGGCGGCGGTCTTATTAATGGGTGTTGTGGTTGTGCTGGGGATGCGGTTTCTGTTTTTGCGCCCGATCCAGTGCATGACCTCGATGCTCAGCAATGATGAGGGCAAACCAGGGGACCTCTCGGCTACCTTGCCGGTGGACACCGTCGATGAAATCTCAGGCATGGCGAACAGCTACAACAATTTCACTGATCAGCTCCGAGAAATGATTGTTGAAACCCGGCAGCGCAGTGTACAGGTTGGCGTGGAGGCGGCGCATCTGCAGCGGGCGTTGACCAGTGCGCACCGCTCGGCGGTCAGCCAGCAGGGGCAGGCTGAAAAGGTATTTACTGCCAGCAGTGAGGCGGTGTTGGCGATCAGGCAGATTTCTGATAGTACACAGGTGATTACTGAGCAGAATACCGAGCAGCTGGCGGAGGTACGCACATCTCATAATGAGCTGGGTGCCGTCTGTGAACAGGTGCGGATGATCTGTGAACAGGCGAGTATTTTTCAGAGTTCAGTACAGCAATTGAGTGATAACTCTACCCGTATCAGCCAGGTCTTGCAGATGGTGCAGGAGTTTTCCGAGCAGACTAATCTGCTGGCACTGAATGCCGCCATTGAGGCAGCGCGTGCCGGTGAGGCGGGTCGTGGTTTTGCGGTGGTTGCCGATGAGGTACGTAATCTGGCGTCCAAGGTCAGTGAAGCGACACAAACCATTAACAGTAATATTGGTGAGATGTCGCAGCTGGTCGAAGCAACACGAGACAGTGCCGGGCTGATCCATGATTATGCTCAGCGCACAGATAAGGTGATCAGTGGCACTCATCATCAGTTTTCAGAACTGACCGGGGAGCTGGAAGGGGTTAATGGTCGCTTATCGGGGATCAGTGCTTCGCTGGCACAGCTGTCGAGCAGTAACGATGAGTCCCATGACCATGTGGAGACGATCACGCGTCAGGCCCAGTCCATTCGCTCGGAGATGGATCAGGCGCAGCAGGTATTTGTACACCTGAGCCATGCCACGGAAGAGTCTCAGGAGCTGTTGTCGCACTTTGTGGTGGGAATGGGCGGTTTTGAACATATGCTGCAATGTGGTCAGCGCTGGGCGAGAGAGGTGAAAGGGCAGATGGAAGGGCTGGCCAGTCAGGGGGTTAACCTGTTTGACAGTCACTACCGTTGTAGCAATCCGGGTCATCAGTTTGAAAAATATACCACCAGCTATGTCGAGGCGTTTGAGCAGTTGTTACAACCACTTTATGACCGCTTTATCACACAGAAGCCAGAGTTTATTTATGCCATTGCTGTGGATAAAAAAGGCTATGCCCCTGCTCACCATAAGAAAGCATCACAACCGCTTAGCGGTGATGAGGCGATTGATTTTCGGATGAGTCGGCATCGACGGTTCTTTTTTGACAGTCGGGCTGAGCGGCGACGGGCGGAAAATGAGCTGCCTTTTCTGTTGCAAACCTTTGTCCGGGATACGGGTGAGGTGCTGATCGATTTGTCGATTCCAGTCTATCTGAACGGACGCCACTGGGGGGCGTTTATTATGGGCTTTGAGCCTGATTGTCTGCTGGAGGAGAAAGGCTGAGCGGATGGAATGCTGCTCTGGCAGGCCCGGCCAGCCAGAGCAGGGGGCAATATTTAGCCCTGACCTTCAAGGAAGGATGGGTCCAGCTTCAGCTCAGTATTACTGTTAACGCGAACACCACGGGATTTGATGTCGGCTGCAATACCTTTTGCTTCTTCCAGTGAGTGCATCTCGTAGGTGCCGCACTGGTATTCGTTCAGTTCTGGAATTTCATTCTGGGTTTTTACAACGGCAACATCATCCATTGCCGCCAGCCAGGCGTCAGCAACCTGCTGTTCAGAGGGCGCGCCGATCAGGCTCATGTAAAAACCGGTACGACAGCCCATTGGCGAGATGTCGATAATTTCAACGCTGCCACCGTTGAGGTGATCGCGCATAAAGCCGGCAAACAGGTGCTCCAGGGTATGAATACCGCGTTCACTCAGAATTTCCTGGTTCGGCAGGCAGAAGCGGAGGTCGAAAACGGTGATGGTGTCGCCGCCAGGGGTGGTCATGGTTTTGGCCACGCGGACTGCCGGTGCTTCCATACGGGTGTGGTCTACGGTAAAACTGTCAAGCAATGGCATAGCCGATCCTCATTGAAGTCATTTAACGCAAGTGATGAAGTGATTATCCCAGTGCCTGGGTAGGGAATTCAACTGTATTGGCAGCTGAATCTGTGGCTTTGGCGTGGCTTTACAGGCTGCAAGCTGCACAATCGGGTGCAAGAGCCTGTTTAGACTCGTTGGCGGCGATGATTAATTTTTTAGTGCCTGCTGGCCAGCGCCAAGATATATGATAATGATGGGCTAATCCCAGCCCCCTAGCGGGCGTAGCCGTTCAAACAGGGGCTGTAATGGCAGGTTGCCGATGCGTTTACTGAGCCTGCGCAACGCGCTCAGATGGTGGCGTGAATCGGGTGCTGGCAAGCCACGTTTACTGGCAAAAAGAACGAGGTTGCCACCCTCAATCGGACAGGCGAGGAAATGGCCTTCAAAATGTTTGCTCAGTCTCTCCAGTGCCAGCGGGTGATAACCCTGGCCTTCATCCCACAGGTTCAGCACCAGCAGACCATCGTCATTTAAGATGCGCTCGCAGTCAGCCAGCATATCGGGGCACAGCTGTACCTGCTGCATCCCCTCATCGAGATAGATATCGGCAAACAGCAGGTCGCATGTCTGCTCGGTACGCATCATAAAATCCGCTGCGTCGGCGATTTCGATGGTTAAGCGAGGGTTGTCTGGCAGGTAAAACCACTGCTGGGCAGTGTCGACAACTTTACGGCGTAGTTCAACGGCTGTGACGGTGCTGTCCGGCAGCTGGTGTAGCAGTGTGGTTGCCAGGCTGCCGCCGCCAAGTCCCAGCAGGGTGATATGGCGTGGTTGAGGGCAGAAAATCAGTGCCAGTAACATCGCCTGGGTGTATTCATAGAGGGGGGTGTGCGGCTGGTTGAGATTAATCGCGCTTTGCTCGCCACCCTCGCCAAAAGTAAGATAACGAACCCCCTGATACTCGAACACGTGCAGTGTGCCCCATCGATCCTTGCTACGGTGAAGTTCTACGGCCAGACTGGGGATCATGAAGAGTCACTGCAAACAGAAGGTATACGGCAGCAGTGTAGAGGGATTTTTCTGCTTCAGCCAGTCACATGTATACAGGCCAGTGAGGCCCGGCCTGTATAGCGTGCTTCAGGACAGAACGGGTGCAACCAGCTCAATCAGCTGATTCTTGTTATTGATGTTCAGCTTACGGTACACATTATTGACGTGCTTGATAACGGTGTGGTGGCTGATATCCAGTTGCTGGGCGACTTTTTTGTAGGACAGGCCGCGGGCATAGTGCTCCACTACGCGTTTCTCTGAAGGGGTCAGCTGGCTCAGGACGCCGCGTTCAACGAGGCTGATAAATTCTGCATTTCCCGCCAGCGAGCGACGTTCTACACTCTGGGTACCCAGATGCGGCTCACGCTGCTTCAGCTCTTCGATGAGCTGGTCGGGTAGTTTCTGCTCGACACTTTCGCCCATCTGACTGCCGATAAATTCACGGAACTGATCAGAGCAGTAACGGATGTAATTCTGATTGTCGACAATGGCCCAGTGCTGGTTACCGTCCCATTCCTGGCACTGTTTGATCTGTGCGCCCAGGTGAAAAGCCTGGATAATATGCGGCGCGATGGTCTCGACGCACGCGCGTTCCTGTTCAGTAAAATCAGGCTGATCAGGCTTGCGGTAGAGGGATAAGATTGATACGTCAGTATAGCCGTCACGCTGGATCAGGGTACTCAGAGCTGCGCGCACATCCATTTTGGCGGACAGGGCTTCAGTACTAGCCATCTGCTCCTGATGGGCGGCCAGAAATTCACTGTTTACATTCAGCGTTAGTCCGGGTTGCTCGAACATGGGGCGAATGATTGAGTCCTGGAAGTAGATCGGTGCATTTGAGTACAGATTTTCCTCTGGCAGCAGGTAGGAGCACCGACTGTAGATCTCAAAGCTGTTGTTGTTCAGACGTCCAACAATCCACTTGCCTGAGTCGAAGGTTACATGTTCCTGTAATACCTCGAACAGCGCCTCTTTCAGCTGATTGGAAGAACACTGATCAACCTTCTGATAGATTTTGAGGATCAACTGGCTGACCGTTTGTTCCATAACGAGGCTCCTGTTTCAAAGAAGGGGTGGTCATTATAACCTGGTAATTTTTTTTAAACGTATGAAAAGTTTAAATTATTTGTATAAAAGTGCAGCTCTGTAAGACCAACCGATTGGTCGGTATTGTTAATGTGAATTGTTAACACTTTAGTACTGCCAAATAATTAATGGGAATTTGTTAACTTTTAATAAAAGTTGAACTTCTTAAGACTAATTTGAATGATAGGCCGATTTAAATTACAAGTTTTTAGTAGCGACTGATATCTAAAGTGTATGAAGTTAGACAGACCGGTAGGTCTGCAGTACGCAAAGTGTACAGTCAGATTGGTGTACAGGTTGTATGATTTGTGTACCAGAAACAGCGATGTTGTGTTTGAGAGAAAGTATGACTGAGAGAGCGGTTGTTAAAGCGGTTGAGGTGGTGGTCTGGCTACGGACGCTGATTCACGAGAGGACGTTATTGACTGGCATGCGCCTGCCCTCTGAGAGAGTGATCAGCGAACAACTTCAGACGTCACGAGTGACAACCCGTGAAGCGTTAAAAATGCTGGAAACACAGGGCCTGATTTATCGCTCAAACCGTCGAGGCTGGTTTGTTACCCCGCCCAGAATAAATTATGACCCTGGTCGAGCTATGTTTTTCATGGAGTATGTTGCAGAGCAGGGTTTTAAGCCGTTTAGTCACCAGATCAGTAAAAAAAGAGTACTGGCTGATACCGCATTAGCGAGCCTGCTTTCCATTGAAGAAGGTGACTCACTTGTTGAACTGAAGCGCGTTCGTGGAGCAGATAATAGGCCGGTTTATGTTGAAACTATCCTGTTACCAGAACGCCGTTTACCTGGCATTTATGATCATGATCTGGCGCACTCGGTAACCACCGTATTGAAAGAAGAATATAATAAGCCTTGTATGAATGTGGAATTAGAGGTGATTTCTTCCTCGCTAGATAAAGACGCCGCTGAAGTACTACAGGCGCCAGTCGGTTACACCAGTGTTGAAATACACCGGGTATCAAGAGACGCTCAAGGGGCGCTGGTTGAGTATGATGTTGAGCACTGGCGACACGATGCTCTGAAATTGAAAGTGGAGTTTAATATCCGCTCATAATAAATGGTTTTTGTTATGGGTTTATTATTTTGGCGTTCATGAATTTGTCATATCGTTTGCTTAGTCTGTACAGGAATTCTGGTCTATACCAAAGCGTTGCATCAACCAGCCATTATCCTGATCTGAGAGTGAACGAAGATGAAACAGCACCTGCGCTATCTGACGACTGCTTCTGTTCTGGCCTCCTGTCTGAGTCTCTCCGCTCAGGCAGCGACCGAGCTGACGGTGTACACCGCCGTTGAAGCGGAAGACCTCAAACGTTATGCCCAGGAGTTCAATAAGCAGTATCCGGACATCAAAATTCACTGGGTACGCGACTCCACTGGCATTGTGACAGCGAAACTGCTGGCGGAAAAAGATAATCCACAGGCGGATGTTGTCTGGGGTCTGGCAGCGACTTCGCTGCTGGTGCTGAAAGGTGAAGGCTTGCTGCAGCCGTATGCGCCCGCCGGGCTGGATAAGCTGTCAGCTAAATTCCGCGACACTGATGCCACGCCATCCTGGGTGGGAATGGATGCATGGATTGCAGCCATCTGCTTTAACACCGCTGAAGCGGCAAAGCATAACCTGCCAGCGCCAACCTCCTGGGAAGACCTGACAAAACCGGTTTATAAGGGCCATGTCATTATGCCGAATCCGGCGTCCTCCGGTACGGGCTTCCTCGATGTCTCCTCCTGGTTACAGATGTTCGGCGAAGATAAAGGCTGGGGCTACATGGACCGTCTGCATCACAACGTTGCACGCTATACCCACTCCGGCTCCAAACCGTGCAAACTGGCGGCGTCTGGTGAGACGACCATTGGTGTTTCATTTGCTTACAAAGGTGCCAAGCTGAAGAAGAAGGGTGCGCCGCTGGATGTGGTTTTCCCAAGTGAAGGGGTGGGCTGGGATATGGAAGCCACTGCCATTGTTAAAGGCACCGACAAGCTGGATGCGGCACAGAAGCTGCTGGACTTCTCTATCTCT
>JAIBDV010000197.1 GCA_024686055.1 Neptuniibacter sp. | reverse complement strand
GCTCACGCCGGGTACGGCAGCTGGAAGAGTCTGGCGTCATTCAACAAAGGGTGGTGCGGCTGGATGAGCGGGCGCTGGACCTGAACCTGATGGTGGTCCTGCATATCAGCATGGATAAGCATATTCCTGAACGCTTCGAAACCTTCGAGCGCGAGATCGCCAAGCTGCCCGAGGTGCTGGAGTGCTATCTGATTACCGGCCATGATGCCGATTATCAACTGAAAGTGGCGGTGCCAGATATGGACCGTTATCACGATATCCTGCTGGGTAAAATCACCCGGATTGCCGGGGTCAGCGGGGTAAAATCAGCTTTTTTGATGCGCAAGATTGTCGATACCACCGCCCTGCCGCTGCATTATTGTCGACAGCGGTAGCACGGGGTTAATCCAGCGCAGCCATCTGGGCGCCGATCTGGCTCAGCACCTGGTTCAGATTTTCCACCCCCAGGGCCGGGCCAGCCTCCAGCATGTTCAGCTGTTGCTGTAACTGCTCGGCCTGCTGCTGAGTCTGTGCCAGTGTTGCCAGTGAGTAACGCCACTGGGGCACCGCCAGCTCGCTGGTCGCGACCGCTGCCGGTAACTGCATCAACGCTTTCGCCAGCGCTGGCAGTACATCACGCATCAGCGGTTTCGCCATTTCCAGATAACGCTGATGCATGCGCTCGTCTTTTTCAAAGCTGCGCTCCAGCACCCGCATCAGCTCGGAGTAATAGCCATCAAACAGCTGCGCCGTTGTCTGAGCAACCGCCGCCCAGCACGCATCACCGGGGGCGGCCTGCTGTATCGGTTGCACGGCAGGTAAAGCAGCCTGCTCCCCCCCCAGCGCCACCAGTGAAAATGGCAGTGGCGGCATTGATTGCTCAGTCTGGCCAATCAGCTGACGTAACACCTGATGCCCCTGCATCAGATTGGTGACCTGCAACAGGGTGTAACCTTCAACGCCATACCCCATGCGCGCTGCCTGTTTATAGCCCGGCGTGGTTTTGAAGATAGTTTCGCCCTGTAACTGGGCCTGTTCTTCCAGCTGCACCAGACCATCTTCAATCACTTTATAAAACTGACCGACCGTCTCAATAGACGCACCCGGCGCAGGCGCCTGGGCCTGAGACGCCACCGCCAGCACAGGGAGTATGTCGCGATAGAAGTGATGATCCGCCCCGCCCAGCACCAGCTTCACCTGATGACCAACCTCACCCGCTGGCAGGTAACAGGGATAAACCGGCGCATGTACACCACTGAATTTTGGCACCCCACCTACGGCAAGCAACAGATTGGCCATCTGGTAAGCCTGCGCCAGCTTGCTGAACACCTGCTGATGGATATAGTGGGCAACATCGCTCTCAACCTGCTGAATCGACCACAGGGCAGTCATACAGGGGGCGATCGCTGCAAACTCATGGGTTATCGCTCCCTGCAACAGGTGGCGCAATACTTCCAGGTTTTTTACCGGCTGGGATACACCTGAGAAAAGATCATCCAGCCCGGGTGAGGGGTAGCGAAACTGTGTCATCGTTATAATCCTTTATCTATCGGTACATCATGCTGAACACTGGCAACAAAACACCGCTGATCTGTTAACAAAATAAAACAGCTGATCTCGCGTAATTCAGCACCGCCAGCCAGTATACACTGGAAATTAAAGGGGTTTACCAGCACTATCGTGGCAAGAATCAAACAGTTACCCGCTATTCTTCCAGATTCCTGTGCTGCACTTAGTACCCCGTCTGAGTACCCGGCCATAACCGGCTGCCAGAACATCACCTACACCTAATATATATAACTTTAAAATCAGCAAGTTAGCATTTTAAAGGAGGTAAATGCGGCGGATGAAACAACGCTTAAGTCTGCGCGTCTATGGCAGGATCTTTTTTATAAACAATAGCTTAAAAAAAATGCCAGCAAACCATCGGTTTACTGACATTTGCATAAACAACGCAGCAATGAGCCCTGCTCAGGAACGCTTTAGCTCCTGATCGAACTGATATTTACGCGAGGTAACATAGGTTTCCATCTGCTGCAGCCGCTGATCCAGTTGCTGCATACGCTTATTGAGATCTCTGGCCTGACTGCCCGGCTCTGCCTTATAACTGAATACTGTATCTTTCAGCGTATGCCCGGAAGGTGATGAGCCTTGTGTCCGCGTGGTGCTGCCCATCCGCCCCGGCAACGGCACTTCGCGTTTTTCCAGCAGGAAGACCGCTATGATGTAAGCGATTATCGCCAGTATGCCGGTCACCGAAAACAGCATCAGTGCCACCAGTCGCACCAGCCAGACCGGCCAGTTGATATTCTCGGCAATACCGCCGCAGACACCGCCTATCCAGTTATTATCCGGGCTGCGATAGAGGTTGATATCGTAGCCGTTATGTTTGCCTTTAAGCATTATGACCTCCGCGCCGATTGGCACTGGCGTCCTGACGACGCCAGTCGTGGTGGTCCGCATCGAGAATGGACTCCAGTGTCTCGATACGGTCTTCCAGTGTGTCGACCAGCGTCAGTGCCGCTTCCAGCTCCTGACGGTCAGCCGCCGACAATCCCTTCTCGGCACGCCCTTTACTGAGGTAGTGCAGCAACAGCCATAGCGGTGCGATCAACCCCATAAAGATCACCGTCGGCACAAAAAAGAACGCCGCTCCAAACATACTCACTTACCTCTGATCAGTTAGCAGAATCGGCTTTTTTCATCTGCGCTTTCAGTTTTGCCAGCGCATCATCCACCTTATCCGTACGCGCCAGATCCTCAATTTCGTCTGACAGGTCTTTGGCACCCAGATCAAACGCTTCCACCTCACCCTCCAGGTTATCCATGCGTCGCTCATAGGCATCAAACTTGTCGAAGGCTTCATTCAGTTTATCGCGGCTGAAGCGCTGACGAATATCCAGTCGAGAGCGAGCAGTCTGCTCCCGTACCACCAGCGATTTCTGTCGGGATTTAGCATCATCAAGCTTACGCTGCAGCTGGCCGATTTCATCATTGAGTTCAGCAATGTGGCCCGACACCGCGGTCAGTTCCTGCTCGGCCAAGGCCAGCATCTCTTCACAGCTGGACTGTTCCGCCAGCGCAGCGCGGGCCAGATCTTCCCGCCCCTTGCTCAGTGCCAGCCGGGCTTTGGCTTCCCATTCACGGGTTTCCAGCTGCAGGTTTTCAATTCGACGCTCCAGACTTTTACGATCAGCAATCACTCTGGCCGAGGTAGTACGTACTTCGACCAGTGTCTCTTCCATCTCCTGAATCATCATGCGGATCATTTTTTGCGGGTCTTCAGCCCGGTCCAGCAGGTCACTCAGGTTAGCATTCACAATGTCACGAAAGCGGGAAAAAATACCCATGGTCCAGTCTCCATCATCATGTTGTCAGTTGCCTTGAGCTATAGCCAGGACCGTGCCAATACCGACAAAAACACACTAACTCGTTGTTATAAAATAGATTTCAATAAAAAAACAAAATATAGCGCTAACCTTACAATGGTTTTATAGACTAACTTTAAGCCAAACTGACCAGATTAGAGTGTATGAAACCAAAACAGAGCATGCTCGGTGAATCGTCCCAGTTAATGGATCTGATGGAGCAGCTGTCCCGGCTGGCAGGCCTGGACAAGCCTGTGCTGGTGCTGGGTGAACGCGGCACCGGCAAAGAGCTGGTCGCCGAGCGATTACATTTTTTATCCCCGCGCTGGGATCAGCCGTTTATCAAACTCAACTGCGCCGCCATGAGTGACAGCCTGCTGGAATCCGAGCTGTTTGGCCATGAACGCGGGGCCTTTACCGGCGCGACCGGGCTACACCTGGGCCGCTTTGAGCGCGCCGACGGCGGCAGCCTGTTTCTGGATGAACTGGCGACCTGCTCTGCGCCGGTACAGGAAAAGCTGTTACGGGTGATCGAGTATGGTGAGCTGGAGCGGCTGGGTGGCCAGCAGACGATTCAGGTCGATGTGCGGCTGATTGCGGCCACCAATGCCGATATCGCCCGGATGGCCGAGCAGGGTGAATTTCGCCCCGATCTGCTGGACCGGCTGGCATTTGATGTATTGCACCTGCCGCCACTGCGTTACCGTGAGGGTGACATCCCCCTGCTGGCCACACACTTTGCCGTCGCGATGTGTATGGAGCTGCAGCGGCCTTTCTTCCCCGGCTTTACTGAGCAGGCGCTGGCGGCGCTGAACCATCACCCCTGGCCGGGTAATATTCGAGAACTGAAGAATGTGGTGGAGCGCAGTGTCTACCGCAGTGAAGCGCCTGACGCCCCGATTGAGCAGATTATCCTGGACCCGTTTATCCCGCCCTGGCAAACCCCGCAGGCCGCTGAGCCCGCCCGGATAATGACAGACCTGCCGGTCAGAACTCAGCCAGAATCGGAGCCTCGCGCCAACCTGAGTCTGACCGAACAGGTGGCCCGGATGGAAAAACAGCTGATTGCACGCGCCCTGCAGCAGCACCACTACCAGCAGCAGAATACGGCCGATGCCCTGGGGCTGAGTTACCACCAGTTACGCGCGCAGTTGAAGAAACATAACATGCTGCCGCTTAAGCACTACCGTCAGCAGATGGCCTATGCGGCACAGCCTGAGACTGCAGCCGACTGAATTCAGCCCGTGATGTGCTCAGACCAGTTCGAACAGCTGATCCAGCTGGACCCTCTCCAGCACCGTTTTCACCATCGTGCTGCAGCCACGCGCCTCGAACGTCAGCTCATTATTAGCCCCCTGTAGCACCCGGTAGATGTTCACCAGCTGCGCCAGCGTGGCACTGTCAATCAGGCGCACGGCTGACATATCCAACACCACCTGCTCCACCTCATCAAGCTCGGTGCAGACCTGCTGCAGAAAGTCCTGTACCTCGACAAACTCAAACCGTTCCCCCAGCACCACAACCAGCTCAGTACCCGCAGCAGACAACGTATGCGTTATGCTCATTGCGCCTCTCCCTCGTCGCATCTTTGATCATATTTCACATCGAAAAGTCTGTTTACTGTAGTCGCTTCAGTCGGTTCCTGCCTTATCCTTTGTGCCCATCATGCCGCCAAACCAGTAACTGAGCACCTGACCCACCCCCGCCGTTAATACCCCGATCAGAATCTGAATCTGATCCATAAACGAATTCGCACCCTGCTGCATATTGACGGAGTCACTGGCTTCGATATAGATAATTGCACCCAGAATCAAAAAATAGGCGACAAAGAACAGCGCACTGATAAACATCTGCGGCCGGTAGTTTTCCACCTGCCGGAACCGCCGCGCAGGCGCAGCGGCTACTGCCGCTACCGGCATTTTTAGCGCTTCAGCCCCCAGCCCAAGTGACTGCAGCTCCTGCTGAAACCCCTGTTCCAGCTGACGTACAGTCTGCAGCGCCCGCGTATCATTCAACCAGGCTTGCTGGTTAAGTGGTTGTTTGATATCGACAGGCACCTCAGCCTGCTCCAGTCCTTCCAGCAGAAATCGCTGCGCCATGGTGGCGCAGGGCCCCTCCAGTGCCTGAGCCAGAGTCGGTGCGACCTGGCCAAAAATATGGCTATTCATTTCCATCGTCTATTCCTTTTCACAATTTACCAACCACATCCGTGGTATCACCGCGATGTTGCCATAGTCTGGCAGACCCTAAGCCTATCTAAAGAGCACCGCCAGGGCTAAACAGACAAAAGTTGAAGAGGGAGAACCGATTATTCCGTTTTTTTGAGGAGAGGTGAGGAGAGGTATAGCCATACGAAAGAGCAGCAACCCGAGGGGCGGGCTGCTGTATTGCCAGGCGTCTGTCGACTTAGCGGATCAGATCAATCCTGCTCCGTGACGGAGCTCAGAACCTCCAGCCGATCCACGTTCTGATAGCCACGGGACAGCTTATTACCCCGCCGGCCACGTTCACCGATGTAGTGTTCCAGTTCAGAGCCGCGCAGTTTCTGATGCTGTTTGCCCGCATGCACCACCAGCGTGTCGGTACGACGCAGCACCACCATATGACTCATCAACTCCTCCCGGCTGGCGGCACGGGCGGTGGGGATATTGATCATCTTGTTACCCTTGCCGCGAGCCAGCTGTGGCAACTCGGACAATGGGAACACCAGCATCCGTCCCTCATTGGACACCGCCGCAATCATGGTGTCCGGATCGCCATCCAGTAGCACCGGCGGCACCAGCTGCGCCCCTTTAGGCAGGGTCAGCGCCGCTT
>JAIBDV010000257.1 GCA_024686055.1 Neptuniibacter sp. | reverse complement strand
TACTACGCTATTTCATAATTTTCGTATATATTTCTTTGATTGATTGGTAACACCCGCAAGTTATCGCTTCTAGTCCCTTACGGTCTAGAATTTTTAGGTGTCCCATTCTGTAACTAATCAGTTTCTTTTTCTGTAAAATTCCGGCAGCTTTAGTAACACCTGCACGGCGTACACCAAGTTTATTAGCAAGACACTCGTGCGTAATGTAAAATTCACTGGATTGTAGGCAATCTTGTACCATCAAAATCCAGCGGCAAAGGCGGGCATCTAAAACATGAAAGCGGTTGCAGCCGGCTGTTTGCGAAAGCTGACTCATTCTAACGTAAGAATAATTTAGCAGCTTTAGTTTCAATGCGGGATTTTTTTCATACATCTTTAAAAACAGCCACTGTTCCCACCTGTAATATTCAGGTTTGCATGTGGCAATTTCCCTATGCCAATCGTAACTGAATCCCATACGCTTTAACTGTGTGCGCATGGCGGTGACGTCATTGATATCGGGCACCCGTGTTTCATCCGCGAGCCAGTGCTGTACCTGAGTACGGCAGACCGCCAGGTACTGCTCAATTGGGAGCAGGCAAACCGAAGGTTCATTGACAGACATAGGGCAGGCATCCTGATGCAAAGGGGCGCATCATACCGTGAATGACTGGGGAAGGGGCCCCGTTTCACTAAAGCAGTGTGACAACGGGGCCTGTGGCTCAGGCGATAAAGCTGGATACCGCGTTGCGAAGCTTGCCTGACAGCTCGGTAAACTCGCGGCTGGCGTAGAACGTCTGTTCCGCATAGGTCGAGGTATCGGCTGCCAGCTCGCTGACCGCGACCAGTCGGCTGCTGACCTGGCTGGACACCTCTGCTTGCTGGGCGGTGTTATCCGAGATCTGACGGTTGGTCGTATTAATGGTCTGAACGGCCTGACTGATATCGTGCAGCGCGGTGCGACTCTGGCCTGCCTGCTCGACACTGAGACGAGCGGTTTCCCGGCTGCGCTCCATCGCACTGACCGCTTTGCTGCTGCCACTTTGCAGTGATTCGATCATATTGTGGATCTCCTGAGTCGACTCCTGAGTCCGTTTGGCCAGGGTGCGTACTTCATCCGCGACGACGGCAAAACCTCGGCCATTATCACCCGCACGGGCTGCTTCAATGGCGGCATTGAGTGCCAGCAGGTTGGTCTGATCGGCGATGTTACGGATCACGTCCAGTACCGAACCAATCTTATCGCTGTCACTGGCCAGATCATTGATGATGTGGGTGGTCTGATCGACTTCCTGAGAAAGCTGCTCGATATTATGAATGCTGTTATCCATCACGCTGGCACAGGTTTCTGCACGGGTGCTGGCATGGCTGGCGGCAGTCAGAGCCTCAGCCGCCGCTCCGCTGGCAGTGTGGGAGACCGACTCCAGCGTGCTGCTTAACTCCCGGATTGCCGTGACTAGCTGATCGGCATCGCGTTTTTGCTGCTGCATCTCATCGATACTGTTGCCACTGTGGGCTGATAAAGACTCAGCGGAGTTATGGAGCTTGCCTGAAGCATTCTGGGTTTCAGCCACGACCTTATGGATGGCCTGCATAAAGGTGTTGAAGTTGTTGGCGAAGGCGCTATGGGCGTTTGGCTGGCGAAAGGAGACATCCATCTTGTTGTCTACGACCTGAAGATGGGAAGCAATCTGGTGAATTTCGGCGGTCTGGACGGCTTCTTTCTGGGCGCTAAGTGCCATCACAACCAGTAAGATACTTTCGAATACGACATAACCGGCGTGGACCATGACCAGGTAGTAGCTGGTTTCAGGAAATAAATAGACGCCGACCCCTGCTGCCTGGAGAAAATTGAACAGCAGGTGATGAACCGCGATCACGCCAGCAGCGGTGATAATTACCAGGAAATCCCGGTAGTACAGCAGGAAAGCCAGCAGACAGAAAATAGCAAAGTGCATCTCTATCATGCCATTGGACTGGTGGATCTGCAGGGCGGCATAGAACATGAGCGCAGCCGCGATGCTATGACGGGTCAGGCCACGGCCCGGCAGCTGGCTGATCAGAATCGTGGGGACAATAGCGGTGGGCAGGGCGATTATCAGTACCTCGGTCCATGTGTCGTGCCAGGACGCCATTGCCATGGATACAGCAAACAGGAACCAGATAACTTTTACCATCAGGCGGTCGGCACGTTGATAGTGCTCTCGCAAGAAGGACTGTGCATTCATAACGATGGACTCTCCTTGATCCCGCCGATCAGACATAAGTTACTTCCACATTAAATAGAGGTTTATTTTCTATTTATGCAGTAAGACGGGTCAGACTATGAAAGTTGATAGTTCGCATTCCATGCCGGGTTAGTTGAGTCCATTCAGAGCCTGCCCTCACCAGAATGGTGCGGGTTTTTTCGATAAAAGTTACGTCGTCCGTTGTATTATCAGGCTAAAAACAAAAATAGCTAAAACATATGTTTGAATGGAGTGCTGATGCGTTTTATAACGTCAGCCCACTCATTTATGTTTATAGCCTTGCCTGAACAGCAATGGTCAGCCTGGTTTTTCCGTTCAGCTGATGCCATTCTCTATAACGTTTATTTTTGAATTTTCATTCATTGAATAGTGCTATCCGGTGAAGCGACTATGATCGATTCCTGTACCGGGATAACGGTCGGAAAAGTAAACTTAATACCCTGGATATGCAAATACTCTAGTAAATTTTATGTGACTTTATTCTGTATAAAGGTCTCGATCCATAGTTCTACTTCGGATGTTTGTGTAGGCAGGACTGTTGGGGCTGGAAAAGATGACTCTTCGCCCAGCAAGGGCGAAGAGCGGATCAGGTTTAGAACTCAGACGATAAAGCTGGTTACCGAGTGACGTAATTTACCGGAGAGTTCAGTGAACTCCCGGCTGGCATAAAACGTTTGCTCAGCATAGGTTGAGGTATCAGCGGCCAGTTCGCTGACAGCCTGCAGACGACTGCTGACTGCGTTGGAGACTTCAGTCTGTTGCTCAGTCGCGTCTGCAATCTGGCGATTAGTTTCATTAATCGTATTCACGGCCTGCGTAATATCGTGCAGTGCTTCACGGCTTTCACCGGCCTGCTCTACACTCAGGCGGGCCGTTTCCCGGCTTTTCTCCATTGCCGAGACGGCTTTACTGCTGCCACTTTGCAGTGACTCAATCATCTGATGAATTTCCTGAGTAGACTCCTGAGTCCGTTGCGCCAGCGTGCGTACTTCGTCGGCAACCACCGCAAAACCACGGCCATTATCACCGGCGCGGGCGGCCTCAATTGCTGCGTTCAATGCCAGCAGATTAGTCTGGTCCGCGATGTTACGGATCACATCCAGTACTGAACCGATCTTATCGCTGTCTTCAGCCAGTACGTTAATGGTCTGGGTCGTCTGGTCGACTTCCTGTGATAGCTGCTGGATATTACTGATACTGTTGTCCATGACGGTGGCACAGGTCTGGGCACGTGTGGCTGCGTGTGTTGCCGCTGTCAGGGCTTCGCTGGCCGCACCACTGGCGGTATGAGAAACCGACTCCAGGGTCTGGCTCAGCTCGCGAATGGCACTCACCAGCTGGTCGGCGTCGACCTTCTGCTGCTGCATCTCTTCAACACTGTCACCACTGTGAGCTGACAGGGATTCTGCCGAGGCATGTAGTTTATCCGACGCCCCTCGGGTTTCTGACACCACCTTATGGATGGCTTCCATAAATGTGTTGAAGTTATTGGCAAAGGCGCTGTGAGCTTTAGGCTGGCGGAAAGTGACATCCAGCTTGTGATCAATAACCTGCAGATGGGATGCAATCTGATGTATCTCGGCAGTCTGTACCGCCTCTTTTTGCGAGCTCAGTGCCATCATAACCAGAATGGTTGCTTCAAAAACAACATACCCACTGTGGATAAGCACCAGGTTGTAGCTGGTTTCCGGGAACAGATAGACTCCAACGCCAGCTGCCTGAAGGAAGTTAAACAGAAAGTGGTGAACGGCAATGACGCCCGCTGCGGTGAGGATGGTCAGAAAATCGCGGTAATAGAGCAGGAATGCCAGCAGTACGAAAATGGCAAAATGCATTTCGATCATGCCGTTAGCCTGATGGATTTCCAGCGCGGCATAAAACATCAGAGCAGCAGAAATACTGTAACGGGTCAGGCCGCGGCCGGGCATCTGACTGGCCAGAATCGTTGGTACCACTGCCGTTGGCAGCGCAATCATTAACACTTCAGACCAGGTATCATGCCAGGCGGCCATTGCCATGGACACGGCAAATAAAAACCAGATGACCTTTACCATCAGGCGGTCGGCACGGCAGTAGTGCTCCCGCAAGAAGGATTTCTTATCCATAAAAAAATATACTCCCTAAACTCACTCAATCATTAGCTGGCCAGGCACAGAAACAGCCAGACCCGGCAATACTTCCAGGTACCGCTTGGCGGCCTGCCAGCAGGCTTTTTAGTACAGTTTCAACCAGTCCGTCTCCGCTAGGTAAGCAGAGTGCCCCCAGGGTATATGGCCCGAAATAGGACAGTTGACCATACTGATCAAGAATGGCGGTGGCTGGGCTGGCTGGTACTTGCGACGGTAGTGCCAGTTGACTGGCACGAATTAAAGTAGCCCCGGGAAATAGCGTAGATGCTTGTTGTATATGTTCCTCGGGGTCGGTGATTCTATCATTTAATATGACAACAAAACGAACCCCTTGCGGACCAAATGTTTCAATTAATCGCTGTACGTGTTGAATATTAAAGCGACTGCACAGACAGCCTGGATCCCAGAAATGAATAAGCACCGATTTATCAGGGCTATTCTCAGTAATAATCTGATTGGTGTGAAGGTAAGTATTCAGGTATTGGCCCATCTGGGCATTTTCGAAGTGGACAAACTGTTCCTGGCCGGGAGGGTAGAATGAGCGAATATCCCGTACCAGAAACCACCAGAAGGCGTAACACATAGCGATCAGCCAGACGACAACAAGCAGGGCCATCAGGCCCTGCTGTCGTTTGCTGATGGAATCAGCTTGCTCAGCTTGCATTGGCGGCAACGGCGCTCTCAGGCAGTACACGGTGAC
>JAIBDV010000423.1 GCA_024686055.1 Neptuniibacter sp. | reverse complement strand
GGGTGTTGATTGACATATTAATCAGCGCCGGGCCTTGAGCATCAGGGATAGCGAAGCCGAACGGGTGCTGGGCGCAGATATAGCTGCCACTGCCGGTGGTGGAGCGGGTCAATCCCATTTCGTTGGTCAGCTGATAGGCGCGGGAGATGGTTCCCAGGGTGCAGCCGATCTCTTTTGCCAGCGTGCGTTGGGCAGGCAGCCGTTGCTCGGCTTGCAGCTCGCCGGTGCGTACCGCACGGGCGATGGCCTGGGCGATCACCTGATAAAGGGGCCCCTGGGCGAAGTCGAGTGTCTGATACCAGTGCATCGCAGGTCCTTGTTACTGAAGCCGTGGGCTGATTGTCCTGGTTTACCTGCAGATTGTCACCCCTGGCAGGGGTACGCTGCTGACAGTGGGGTCTGGGCTGGCGTAGGGTGACAGTTATTAGAATTGTGCTGAGTAACGGATAATGAAAACGGAAAAATATTATTACCAGGATATGCAGGCCAGCCGGTTATTCGCACGGGTCGTTGAATGGTTGCCGGAAAAACGTACCCTGGTGCTGGATCGCACCATTGCCTACCCCGAAGGTGGTGGGCAGGTGGCGGACCAGGGCGTTATTGTCTGGGCAGGCCAGCAGGTCCGGTTTGAGGATGTGCAGAAGCGTGGCGGCTTTCCGCTGTTTCATGAGGCGTTTCCGGCGATTAATGTGGGTACGCGGGTATTGCATAGCATTGCTGAAGACGACGTTGCCGGGCTGGCGGGTTTGCAGCCGGGTGATGGGGTGGAGGTGTGTATTGATGTGGAGCGTCGTGAGCAGTTGAGCCTGAGTCACACGGCGTCCCATGTGGTGTTTATGGCACTGGAGCAGCTACGACCGACGCTGGTTGAGGGGCTGATCGGTTGTTCCATTCGTCAGGGGGCAGCGCGGTTTGATTTTCTGGTAGAAGAGCGCATTGAGCTGGCGGAGGTGGCCGCCTTTGAACAGCGCTGCGCCGAGCTGGTAGCGCAGGACCTGGCCGTGAGGCTGTTTCCATTAGAGGGCCATGATGAGGCCTGGTACTGGCAAGCTGGTGACTGTGTGATGCCTTGCGGTGGCACACACCTGCCATCTATTGGCGCGGTGGGGCCGATTGAGCTGAGCCGTAAACGGCTGGGTAAAAATAAGGAGCGCCTGAGTATGCGTTTCCCCCAGCCGCATTATGATCTGAGCCGATACCATCCAGCGGTTTAACGGTTGGCGCGCGGTTCTGTCAGATAGCGTTTGCGCTTCTTCTCTTTCAGGTAGTTCATATCGACCAGCACCAGGCCATCAACACAGTAGTTGAAGCTGGCATCGACACCGAAATCAAGGAAGCGCACGCCGCCGGGCTCGCAGACTTCGCTGTACTGTTTGTAGAGCGTGGGGACGCTGACGCCGAGAAACGCCAGCTGTTCCTTAAGGATACGAAAGTTCTCCCGGTAGTCAGCACCGCAGAACAGGGCGGCAATGTTCTGTTCACTTTCGGCATCCAGGGTGTAGGGCGAGAACGAACGGGCCAGTTGCTCGGCGTCAGAAAAATAGTGGCGATAGAACCACACCAGCAGATCTTTGGCCCGTTTGGGGTAGGTATTGGACAGGCTGACCGGGCCGAACATGTAGCGGATTTC
>JAIBDV010000396.1 GCA_024686055.1 Neptuniibacter sp. | reverse complement strand
GCAGCCGTGGCAATTTCACGAGATTTCAGATCCAGCCCGGGGCGGCGATAGATATCACCAAACGGAAATTCGATCACATAACGGCCAAGATCTGGACAGACCGTCCGCAAAGCGTCGATTACCCGCTCACCGGCCTGACCATCAATTTCCTTCAGTTTTTCCAGGCCTTGCTCAAAACGCAGATTTGATCGGTTATTCATGGTTGATCTCCTTGATCGATCAGTGAAAAACCGCAGTCTGCACCCTGGAGTCAGCTCTCAGTCAAGGGAATCACTGACACAAGGCAATACCGCCAGCTGATCATCATACCAGCGTAATTTTTGCGCCAGTTTACTCATATGTTGCTGCTGCACAGCCAGCTGCTGCTCCAGCTGCTCGGCATGCACCCGGAGTAACTCATAACGCGCCTGTAGCGTACTCTCCCCCGCTTCCCGGAGCTGAGCATACTGCTGAATCTGCATCAGCGGCATTCCGGTGTCTTTCAGCCGCTGCACAAAGGCTATCCATTCAATGTCTTTCTCATTGAAATACCGGTGACCATTACTGCGCCGCTTCACCCGCCCGAGCACACCGACCCTGTCGTAATAACGCAAGGTATGCGCACTGATCCCTGCCCGCGCAGAGAACTCTTTAACGTTCACCCATCCCGCCCTTCAGAAAAGCAGGGTAACCCATCCGTGATCTCACACCAGTCGGCTTTATAGTCGGTATAAATATGTGCATCGGGCTGCTGCTGCAACGGCGTCTCCAGCGTACCCAGAGCAAACTCTACAACCTCCCCCTGACAGCCACTGGCAGCAAAGGTCAGACTGGAACCGCAGTTACGGCAAAACTGCCGTATCGTGCCATTGGCTGCCCGGTAACGACCCAGCAGTATTTCACCGCTGAGCCAGCGAAAATCCTGTTGCGGCGTAACACCATAGGTTGCAAACGCAGCGCCATGAAATTTGCGACACATGCTGCAATGACAGTGCGCCACCGCAGGCCTGATGCTGTCTGCCTGATACCGCACCGCGCCACACAGGCACTGGCCCAGCCAGGGGCCCTGCTCTGTTGTCGAATCCATCGCTGCCATAACCATCTCCCTCTTAATGCAAATTCAGGGGGTCTCTTAACTACCGGCGTTCTATTTATCCGCCTTCTGCGCTGCCAGCACACGGGTAATGAACTTATCCAGCTCATTAGCAAACGCCTGCTTCTCTGCTGCACCCAGTGCCGAGGGGCCACCGGTCTGCACGCCGCTGGAGCGCAGGGTGTCCATGAAATCACGCATATTCAGCCGCACTCGAATGGTTTCATGGGAGTAGCGCTCACCTCGTGGATTAAGCGCCTCAGCCCCTTTCTCCAGCACCTCCGCCGCCAGTGGAATATCACCGGTAATCACCAGATCCCCGGGTGACATGCGGCGGACAATTTCATTATCGGCAACATCAAACCCACTGCAGACCCGGACAAAATTAATCCAGGCGGCTGGCGGCACAGGCAACACATGGTTAGCCACCAGAGTCAGCGGAATCCGGGTCCGCTCGGATGCGCGAAACAGTATCTCTTTAATGGCGCCAGGGCAGGCGTCGGCATCAACCCAGATTTTCATAAGCATCTCTAGTGTGTTGTGTTTGGTAGTCAATCATTAAAACATTCTCGTTGTACGGATACCGCTCAGCTGTTGAGCTGTAATCGATATTATCAGTCTGATATATACAGCAGTTACACTCTGTTATGTTTACTGGTGCCCAACTGCTGTTCCAGCTCTGCCAAACTCTGCGCAACGGTTTTTCCTGCGGTATCCAGCTGAATCCGTGACGTGGCCCAAGGGTGGTACTCACGCTCACACACTGCCTGCCAGTCCGGCAGTTGCTGGCCGACAATCGTGGCTTCTCGTGTTTCAACCCGAGAACGGTGTTGCTGCACATCGGAACACATTACTTCAATATTGATATATTCAGCACCCGCCTGTATAGCAACTTGCTGCCATTCATCCCGGCTCAGTTGAATCGGATTACAGGAATCTGCCACGACACTCAGCCCAAGCCTCAGATTATCAGTCGCTAATCGCCAGGCCAGCCCATACCCCTCTCCTTGTGGATTAACCTGGCACAACTCCCGCAATCCCTGTTCCAGGGTATCAATCCGCAGATAGACAGCCCCCAGGCTGGCAGCCAGTTGCTTCGCGAGAGTAGTCTTTCCAGAACCAGGCAGGCCCGCAAAAATATAGAGTTGAGGCTGTTTCATCCCTGATGCTCCGTTATGTTCTCTTTCCTCAAGCGAACCAGTTAACCGTCAGCTTCTATCAACGTCAAGCATACGTTTCTGTTAAACCACAGACACAAAAAAGCCGCGACAAGCGCGGCTTTTTTAACACTGAATATCAGAGTATCAGTCGTCCAGCAGGTTACGGCCTTTGCTGGCTGCGATACGCATACGCAGTGCATTCAGCTTGATGAAACCTGCAGCATCTTTCTGATCGTAAGAGCCAGCGTCATCTTCAAATGTCGCAATGCTTTCATCAAACAGAGAGTTTTCGGAACGACGGCCAACAACGTCTACGGAGCCTTTGTACAGCTTGATACGTACATCACCGTTAACGTCACGCTGGGAGAAGTCGATCATCTGCTGCATCATTTTACGCTCTTCAGACCACCAGAAGCCGTTGTAGATCACTTTGGCGTACTTAGGCATCAGTTCGTCTTTCAGGTGCGCTGCTTCACGGTCCAGGGTAATGGACTCGATTGCACGGTGCGCCTTCATCATGATGGTGCCACCCGGTGTTTCGTAGCAGCCACGGGACTTCATGCCCACGAAGCGGTTTTCTACGATATCCAGACGGCCTACACCGTTTGCACCGCCAACCTTGTTCAGGTATTCCAGCACAGTCGCAGGGCTCATCGCTTCGCCATT
>JAIBDV010000208.1 GCA_024686055.1 Neptuniibacter sp. | reverse complement strand
CTGTTGGTGACTGCTTGTTTCAGGTTGTAGCCACGAAAAGCGGTGAAAGCACTGATAACCATCGGACCTGTGCCGGGGCCGAATAGGCCACCATAAAATCCTGCGCTGCTACCGATTGTTGAGTGGAATAACCAGCTAGGAATTTTGCCGTTCTTTTGACCTTTTTTTACCCGTGGCAACAGTGCCATATAGAGTGCGATACAGATCATCAGGTAGGGGATAACCTGCTCAAGTTTCCCGGTTGACGACAGATGTTGCAGAAAGCTCACCCCGAGACAGGTTGTGATCAGCGCAAAGATCAGGGCGGGCCAGTTGCTTCGCAGATCCAGAAAACCGTTGCGAAGATAGTGCAGGGATGAGGTTAAGGTTCCAGCGGTATTTTGGAGCTTGTTGATTGCTATGGCATTGATCGGTGGAACGCCCGCCATGAGCAGTACAGGGACCATTAACATACCGCCACCACCGGCAATCGCATTCAGTATGCCGGTAAAGAATGAAGTGATAATTAGAAAGATAAAGAGTGTCGTGGATATCTCCATGTTGGGTTTCTCATATGAGTTACGTTCGGGGGTGAAACGGTGGGAGTTGCTCGGGACATGAGGGGATTGTGTAGCGAGGAAAAACCGCATCAACCTCTTTAAATATAAGCCAAAATAAGCACTTACGCCTGTAATTGGGTCATATTAGCCTATTTGGGAGGTGATTAAGTGATCGGTTTTGCATACGGCCCTGTTCATTCTGAAATCATTTTCTCTCCTTAAAGTTGCGCTCAGAAATCGTGCGCTATGTGTATAGGGCGCACTCAACAGGAGAGAATCTTATGAGTATCAAATTGAGTAAAAATACACTGCGTATGCCGCTGCTGCTATTTGTGCTGGCCGGGTCTGCGGTACTGACGGGCTGTACATCTGCATTGGCAATCAAAGATAAGAATATAGATATCCAGACCGAGGATTCTCTGACGGCCCGGGTGAATAGCGTGGAACTTATGGAAGATACAGAAGGGTTGCTGGTCACCGGGAAGTTGCAGCGTTCAGCGATTGGCCGAGGGCTGATACTTGGACACCTGCATATTGAGGTGATCGGCCGTGATGGAGCCTTGTTGCAGGATCTAGAGATTGATCAAATGTATCCGGGCAACAATCGACAGTTCGAACCGTTCCAGACTCATCTGAAACCATCGGTGCAGCAGATCAGTGCGATTAAAGTGGTGCATCATGACAGTTGGTCGAAAGAGCATCCGGATCAGGAAGAGGGCTGAGAGTCTGAGAATTGTTGAGTTGAATGACGTTCGAGGCTGTAACTGATGAAAATTATCTGGATTGAATCTGATACCGTGTTTCGTGTTATTCAGTCCGATCATTTAGCGACGTTGGGTTATGAGGTTCATGTGGTTTGTGATGTCGAAGAGGGTATATCCCTCTGTCGGCATCATGAACCCGCACTGCTTATCTATGATCGGTCATTTGTAGCGAGGGATGCCAGGTTACATATGGACAGGGTGGTGGAAAGGGGAATTCCACAGCTGTGGGTGTTGTGCGCGGAGGAAGGCAAGCACAAAGACAGTATGCCTGAGGGTGTACAACGCCAAAATGCATTCCTGCACATACTAATACGACCCGTGACGACAGAGATGTTTATTTGGGCGATTCGGTCATTTCAGGGACAGCAGTCATGTTGGGTCTCACCGCATCAATATCGCCTGGCTGGTTTGATATTGGATGAGATGCGTCGCGAAGTGACGCTGTCCCAATATCAGGTGGCCCAGTTAACGCTCAGTGAGTTAAAGATATTTCGGATAATTATGCTCTATCCAGATCGGGTTTTCTCCGTAGAGGATCTTAAGGCTGTTATATGTTCGGGTGATTATTCGGCTGGGAATAATGTTCAGGTTCATATTAGAAATATACGTCGTAAAATAGGTAAGCAATATATACGCACGATATGGGGTGGGGGCTATTCCTTTATGAAGGTTAATCATCAGTTAAGTTGATCTGTATGTATTTATGTATTTGTAAAAAAGCAACCATTGGGTTGCTTTTTTTATGCCTGTTTAAAGCTTTGGCTGGTGGTTGTTGGGTTATGTTCTTGTCTTCTTGAGCGTTAGGTATGGCGGGGCTTTTGTGGATTTTAAAAGTGTAATGATTTTCATTTTGTATGCAGATAAATATCCATTTTGAAACTGTACTAAAAATCATCTATTTCAGGGTTCAATGTTGAATATGAACTGTTAATGAAAATGTTAAGAGGTTGTTAATAAAAAACATCGGATTTGTGCTTGTTTTGCCTTTTTAGTTGTTTTGTTATTTCTGGAATTAATAATTGATCGGCGATCTTTGATAAGCACGGGGTGGCTACCCCTTCGCTGCTCTGTGCTTCTTTTTAATCTGATCGTGAGGTTTGTTCTGATTTTTATATAAGAAGAGAAACGGTTCGAACCTGAAACTTGATGCTCGATAATTAATCTATTCAGAGTGCTGTTATGAAAAACAAAATGATAATTGCGACGGTTGCACTTGCAGGTGCATCAACTCTTCCTCAGATGGCAATGGCAAGTGAATATGGAGATCTTCAGCAAGAGATCTCTACGCTAAAAAGCGATATGCAGAAGCTTCAGGCCCAACAGAACACCGGTACGGTTAATTCCCATTCCAGAAAGATGAGCTTTGAAATCTCCGGTCAGGTTAACCGCGGGCTTCAGGTTGTGGATGACGGTTCGGACTCCTATCTGAACAGTGTGGACAACGATAACTCGTCGACCCGTCTGCGCGCGATTGTTGAGGCAGAGGTTAGCAAAGAGCTGATGGTTGGTGGTGCAATTGAAGTTCAGTTGGAATCGAATAGTACTGCGAAAGTGAATCAGCTGAACGAAGAATCTGGCGACGGTACGCAGTCATTTACCGACCGCCGTGCAGAGATCTATCTGGATCATGATCGCTACGGCAAGCTGTGGCTGGGTCAGGGTTGGACCGCATCCGACGGTACCTCTGAGAGTGACCTGTCTGGCACCTCAGTCGCGAGTGGTTCATACAATGGTGGCGCGGCGGGTGTGTTGTTCCGCAATGCGGATGGCTCTCTGGATTCCACAAAGTTAAGCAAGTTAACCAGTAATCTGGATGGTTTGGGGCGTAATGATCGTATTCGTTACGATACGCCAAGCGTGGGTGGTTTTGCGTTGGCGACCAGCGCCGTGCAGGGTGGAGCCTGGGATCTGGCTGCACGTTACGGCTATAAGGACAGCAGCATGAAAGTTAAAGCTGCGCTGGCATTTGCAGATCAGTCGTCTAAAGAAAGTTCTGATGTTGATAATCAGGTGAACGGTTCGGTTGCGGTGCTTTTTAACAACGGTTGGAACGGTATGCTGTCTTACGGCACACAGGATCTGAAAGCGGGCTCTTCCCGTGCGGCTGCGAACGCAGATCCATCGCACTTCTACACCAAGCTGGGTTACCAGGCGAGCCTGAATAATCTGGGCAAAACAGCATTCTCTGTTGATTACCGTTTAAGCGAAGAGCAGCAGCAGGCGGGTGAAGAAGTCGAAGGTTTCGGTGTACAGGTTGTGCAGAAAGTACAGCAGTACGGTACGGAGGTTTTCTTCAGCCTAAATCAGTTTGAACGCAGTGCACAGGGTAAAGATTACGATGACGTGACTGTCGCGCTGGTAGGTGCCCGCGTTAAGTTCTGATGCTGAAACACAGACTACTCTGCGCGCAGATAGGGTTGATGTTACTCGCGCTGATGGGATGTACTCCAACTGCGGTTAAGGTTGACTCAAGCCCTGATAAACCTGTCGAAGGTGATGGATTCATCACGGGGAAATCAGGCGCGTGGCGGTATTATCTCTAACGCTGCTCGTCAGAATGATGAATCATTAACAAAGCCAGCTAAAGCGTCAGCACTAACGTTTTAGCTGGCTTTTTTGTGCCTGAAATACGGTAAATCCGGTTAGTCATTTTCAACTCATCTAACTCTATTACATTGCCGTCACACGTCAAATCCGGTGTGTTGGTGATACCGGCTTGACCCCTCAGAATAGATTGAATCAGGAGTGTTTTATGCTGAGTGCAGCCAACTTATGGCGGGTATTTATTATGGTTCAGCGGTGGTTGACGCCGCAGTCTTCCTTTCTCGTTACTCCTCAGTATCAGATGGTTCGCGTGCCGGTTAAACCGCTCCGTCCATTCTATAAGATGTCAGGCGTAATACGCGGAGGTATGTATTGATGGTTAAACCTCTCCTGTCTTCGCGTCTTCAGTCCAAGTACCCGCTTTCCAAAGTGTGTCGGGCAGTGAGTATTACATTGCTGTTGGGTACTGCCGTACCTGCAGTGCAGGCTGCACCTTGGTCCGATGCTTTGATACAGCGCTTGCAGACCCATCCATTATGGGTGCAGGCAGATAATCACCTGGAAGCGGCGGAAGCTGCTCATAATGCTGCCGCTCAGCCGATGTACAACCCCGAGCTGGAGATGAGCTACGACGATAAAACTGAACGTGCTTACCAGGTTGGTATCTCCCAGCAGTGGGATCGTACAAATAAGTCCGAATTGCTGGCGCAGATAGGCGATAAGAATGAACAGATTACGCGACTGGAGCAGCAACAAATTCGCAACGACCTGATCGCAACGGTGTTAATCAACCTGATCGAGCAGCGGCGGGCGGATGCGTTGCTGGTACTGGCGCAGGAGCAATTGGATATCGCCCAGAATCTGGTGACGTTGACCGATAAACGCCAGAAAGCGGGTGATGTAGGTGAACTGGACCTGCAGTTGGTACGTCTGGCGCTGACCGAATCCATTCAGAAACGCACTGAAGCTCAAAACGAAGCGCATCGGGTAAAAAGCGAGCGTGACACTTTGTTGTTCGACACTAATGTCAGCCTGCCCGATCAGTTATTTGTCGGTGGAAATGATACCCCTGATTTTAAGGTGCTGAGTCAGCAGCTGCCGGAAGTGTTGATTGCAGAGGCACGCTCACAGAATGCCCTGCTGAACGTTCGTAAAGCGGAAAGAGAGTCTAAAGCTGATCCGACCTTTGGCGTGGGTTTTGGACAGGATGGCAATGATAATGTGATTTCACTCTCTTTCTCTATGCCGCTCAATGTGCGTAACACCTATACCGCAGAGATCGATGCTGCTCAGTCATTGAGTAAGGCGTCGGATCAGGCGTTGCAGAACAGCATGGTGCGTAACATCAGTCAGCTTGAAAATGATTGGCAGATCTTCAAACGCTACCAGCGTCAGTTACAGGTGCATCAGGGTGATCGTCGTCAGGATATGGCGCGCCTGAACGACCAGTTAAAGAAACTGTGGCATCTGGGTGATCTCACCACGACCGCTTATCTGCAAAACCTTCAGCAGCGTAACGCAGCCATGTCTGCCGAGATTGAGATGGAGGCGCAAACTAGCCTCAGCTTGGTTACTTGGTTGAAGAACAGTCATCAGACGTTGTTCTGGTTGCAGCAGCAGTAATCCAGCCAGTTTGAATTGCAGATCCCAGATCCAGAAACAGAATTTCCAGAGCATCCCATTCCAGAGAACGAGAATCGATGAAAGAAAAGCAGATCCAGAGTTTGCTGCTGGCCTTATGCCTGACCACGGGCAGCATGGCCGTATACGCCGGTAGCGGTCACGAACATGAAGTCGAGGCGGATATGCCAGCCGCTGAACATCAGGAAGAGAGTGCCGAATCCCACACTGCACATGCCGAAGGTGCTGAAGACGAGCATGCGGATGCCGACGATGATGGCCATGGTCATGAAGAGGGCGCAGTTGCCGGAGATGAAGGCGAGCATGACGAGGAAGGTGCGATTCGTCTGAGCGACAAGCAACGTCAGATGATTAACTTGAAAGTCACAGCGGTTAAAGCGGAAGCGATTGCCGATACCGTACGTGTACCGGGCGAAGTGACCTTTAACGCTTACCGAAGCAGCGTGATATCGCCGCGTTCCAATGTGCGCGTTGTGAAGCGCCACGTGATGTTGGGTGATCACCT
>JAIBDV010000146.1 GCA_024686055.1 Neptuniibacter sp. | reverse complement strand
CCGACGCCGACCCCACAGCGATACTGATAAAGAACTCCTGATCATCCACCTGAATTCCGCGTGACTCTACCATCCGGATCAGCTGTAGACAGAACTGATCAAACACCCCCTGAGGCGCTGATGCACGCTGCAACACCGCGAATTCATCCCCGGCCAGCCTGTATAACTGCATACCAGCTTCCAGGCTGTTATCCAGCAATACAGCAAGGTGCTGCAACAAACGATCCCCAGTGCGGTAACCGAAATATTCGTTAACCTCACTAAAGTCGATGATATTAATCAACGCCAACGAGCTCTGGGTTTCACCCGTCAAGTCAGACAGCAGCTTCTGCCGGTTAGGCAATCCGGTCAGCGCATCCGTTGTCTGGCGACGCAGCAGGGTTTCTGTCTCGATCAGATCCGTAACATCATGTCGCACCGACATAAATTCGCTGATAACGCCCTGGTCATTAAAAATAGGCAGCATGGTGGAGTTTACGTAGTAAGGGTGACCAAATTTGTTACGATTTTGAATCACCCCTTTCCAGACATCTCCGGCACGAATGGTACGCCACATATCGACAAAGGTTGCATCAGGTGTATCAGCATGACGAACAAGCGCATGGGTTCGACCGATCAGCTCTTCTCGGGGAAAGCCTGAAATACGACAAAACTCATCATTAACTTAAGTAATATGCCCCTCCAGATCCGTTTTAGAGACAATGACACTGGTGTCTACCGCCTTTTTATACTGCTCCATCAGACGCTGATTGAGCGCCAGCTCGTGGCGCTGCTCCGACATCAGTGTCGTCAGTTCAGCTTCACTGCCGCATTGATCAGAGATATCTGTTAAAAAACCTTCAATACAGACCAGCCGTCCATCAGCGTCACAAACGCCGACCCCCTGCTCCCAGCACCAGCGATATTCACCCCATCGCGTGCGCAAACGATAACGCAAACTATAGGCGCGCCGCTGCCCCATGGCCTCAATAATTGCATTATGAGTCACTGGTACATCATCTGGATGAATAATATCAGCGAAGGCCGTCGGCTGCTGGCACACAAGCTCCTCTGGCGTATAACCGGTAATACGCTCTATATCCGAGGTAATATTCAACATTGTCCATTGCTGATCACACAAACACCGAAAATAAGCCCCTGGCAAGCGCTCAATCAGCGATGTAACATCCATTTTTCGAACCTCTGCGATTAGCAAACTTACGACCTTCTCTCAGGTTTGTTAATAAACTCTGCATCATGATGACCCTGGACAACCCCGGCCATCAGTGTGATTAACGTCAGCTTTTCCTGCCGGGTAAGCTTCTTCACTGCATGCTCTCTGCGACTGGCTTCTGAACGGTCTTCACATTGTTCCGCCCACACCAGTTCAACTGGACGCCGGCAACGGGTATAACGCGCCCCGCCTTTAGTAACGCCATTATGTTGTGCAAGCCTGCGCTTTATATCGGTTGTAATACCGGTGTATAAAGTGCCATCGACACAACGCACCATATAAATACGCCAGTCACTCAAGACGCGACTACCTGCAAAAAAATACCTAAAAACAAACGATGTAATTCTGTTTTCAAAACGTCGCAAGCCTCAACAGTCAAACCTGTAGTACCGTTAAAAACAAACATGAGCAAACGTTTGTATCAGGCAAAACCCCTGCATGGCGAGAGCTTCACCTGAAATATAGACTAAAGTTTAGTTAGCTTTCACTGGCATTTTAGCTCATCAGCAAGGCTGTAGACCACGCCTACCGGTCAATATCATGATCTCACTCAGGCGACGCCTGATAGAACAGCCCTGCCCTTCTCACCCCTGAAGGTTCACTCAGATCAGCCAGCCCGTTACAATGCGCCTTTGCGATTACACCAATATTGACCTGCGAGTAGTAAGCCTTGATTATCCGCCGCCCTCTGCCCTACCTGCCTGATAGCTATCGCTATTTTTCGCGTATCCGCCCCCTGGGTATGGCGGTATGGCTAGACAGTTGCCAACCGGCAGCGCCTTCGGGCCGCTTTGATATCCTTAGCGCTGGCCCTGTCGCCACTTTCAGCTTTCATCAGCAACACGACTCTGACTGTCCTTTCGCTCAGCTGGAAGCATTATTAACAGAGCATCGAGTGAGCAGCCATTCCACGCCAGACCTGCCCTTTTGCGGCGGCGCTCTTGGCCATTTCGGTTATGACCTGGGTCGTACTGTGGAGACTCTGCCCGCACTGGCTGAAAACGATATGCAGTACCCGGATATGCAAATCGGTATCTATTTATGGGCCGTTATTGTTGATCATCAGCAGCAGCGCTGCGAACTGGTCATGCAACCCTCTCTGGATAACAAGACCCAGCTGCAGATTGAACAGCGACTGACATCCCCTTTAAGCCCGGAAAACGCGGGAACGTCATTTCGGCTAACCCATCCATTTCGCGCCAATGTCACGGCTGACCAGTATCAGCAGCGACTGAGCACAATCGATGAGTACATCCACGCCGGAGACTGCTACCAGGTCAACTTTGCCCAACGTTTTAGCAGTGAATTCAAGGGCGACCCATTACAGGCCTACATGAAACTCCGCGAAAAAGCCCCCGTGCCCTTCGCAGCCTATATTGAGTCACCGGCGGGTGCCGTACTGTCCCTGTCACCTGAGCGCTTTCTCCAGCTGGACAACGGCGAAGTGTCAACCAAACCGATCAAAGGCACTCGACCCACACACGCCAACTCGATAGAAAATCAGGCCGAAATAGATGACCTGCTCAGTTCAACCAAGGATCGGGCTGAGAATCTGATGATTGTCGACCTGTTACGTAACGACCTGAGTAAGGTATGTAAATTTGGCAGCGTAAAGGTGCCAGCGCTGTTTGCCCTGGAAAGCTACGCCAATGTCCACCACCTGGTCAGCACTGTGACCGGCCAGCTCGACAATGACAAAAGCGCGGTCGAGCTGCTGCGCAGCTGTTTCCCCGGTGGTTCGATCACCGGCGCGCCTAAATTACGGGCAATGGAAATTATCGAAGAACTCGAGCCTCACCGACGAAGTGTGTACTGTGGCTCGATTGGCTATATCAGCTTCTGCGGCCGGATGGATACCAGCATTACAATCCGCACTCTGCTACTGGAAAACAACCGAATCCACTGCTGGGCCGGTGGCGGCATCGTAGCGGACTCCAAGGTTGACGAGGAATATCAGGAGACTTTTAACAAGGTAAATAACCTGCTGCACTGTCTGGAAAACATACCTGAGCAGAAGTAAACAGACACAAAAAAGGATGGCAATGCCATCCTTTTTTTCGTGCTCTTTATACCGTTCTACTCATCAGGAACAGCTTTAGCCTGTTCACTGTTTTCGTAAATCAGCAGTGGCTCGCTGTCACCGTTAATCACGTTCTCATCAATCACAACCTTGCTGACATTATCCAGCGAAGGCAGCTCATACATGACTTCGAGCAGTGACGATTCAAGAATCGAGCGCAAGCCACGGGCACCGGTACGGCGCTCCAGGGCATGCTTGGCAACGGCAACTAATGCATCTTCACGGAAGTCGACTTCAGCCCCTTCCATGTCGAACAGTGCAGAATACTGCTTGGTCAGCGAGTTTTTAGGCTCAGTCAGGATCTGAATTAGCGCTTCTTCATCCAACTCTGCCAGCGTAGCGACCATCGGCAGACGACCTACAAACTCAGGGATCAGACCAAATTTGACCAGATCTTCCGCTTCGATATCCAGCAGCGTTTCGGTAATGGATTTACTTTCATCCTTACCTTTCACAATCGCTCTGAAACCGATTGAGCTTTTCTCGGAACGATCACGGATGATCTGCTCCAGGCCAGAAAAGGCACCACCACAGATAAACAGGATGTTAGACGTATCAACCTGCAGAAATTCCTGCTGTGGGTGTTTACGACCACCCTGTGGCGGAACTGAAGCAACAGTCCCTTCAATCAGCTTCAACAGCGCTTGCTGCACACCTTCACCCGATACATCACGGGTAATCGATGGATTGTCAGATTTGCGAGAGATCTTATCGATCTCATCGATGTAAACAATGCCTCGCTCGGCACGTTCAACATCGTAATCACACTTCTGCAGCAGCTTCTGGATGATGTTCTCAACATCCTCACCTACGTAGCCTGCTTCAGTCAGCGTGGTTGCATCTGCAATGGTAAAGGGTACGTTCAAAGAACGCGCCAGTGTCTGCGCTAGCAGCGTCTTACCACTACCTGTCGGACCAATCAGCAAGATATTACTCTTGCCCAGCTCAACGCCGTTATTCTTACCCTGAACCCGCAGGCGCTTGTAGTGGTTATACACCGCTACTGCCAATACCTTCTTCGCAGCTTCCTGACCAATAACGTAGTCATCCAGCATCGCCTTGATCTCCGCCGGAACAGGCAGGCGATCAGATGTATCTTCAGGCTCAGCGTCCTGAATCTCTTCGCGGATGATATCGTTGCAGAGGTCTACACATTCGTCACAGATAAAGACTGACGGACCTGCAATCAGCTTGCGTACTTCGTCCTGGCTCTTGCCACAGAACGAGCAGTACAGCAGCTTGCCGTCATCGCCACTCTTACTGTTTTTATCGTCGGACATTCGACTACCTCGTGCGTGAAAAACCCATTTCTAATGCTTAACCGCCTGCCACTATAGTGGCATGGCCGGTATTATTCGCCGCGCTTATTCAGTACAGCATCGATCAGACCGTAGTCTGCTGCCGCTTGCGCACCCATAAAGTTATCACGATCCGTGTCTCGGGCGATAGTTTCAAAATCCTGACCAGTATGTTCAGCCAGCAATCCATTGAGTTTTTCACGGATACCCAGGATCTCACGGGTATGAATCTCAATGTCAGTAGCCTGACCCTGATAACCACCCAGCGGCTGGTGAATCATCACACGAGAATTCGGCAGCGCAAAACGCTTACCTTTTTCACCACCTGCAAGCAGAAATGCACCCATGGATGCCGCCTGGCCAATACACATAGTACTGACGTCCGGTTTAATGAACTGCATTGTATCGTAGATCGACATCCCTGCAGTGACAGAGCCACCGGGAGAATTGATATACAAATGAATATCTTTATCAGGATTTTCGGCTTCCAGAAATAGCATTTGCGCTACTACCAGATTAGCCATGTGATCTTCAACGGGACCTATCAGAAAGATAACGCGCTCTTTCAGCAGGCGGGAGTAGATATCATATGAACGCTCACCGCGGGCCGTTTGCTCTACAACCATCGGTACCAGCGCGTTCTGAATGTCAGAACCTGTCATCATCCCTTCTCCTTATTCAATAAAGCGAAAAAACGACAGCCAGCGAAACTGACTGCCGTTCTCTACTATATACGCATCAATGCCCGAAAAAGTTCCGCTAATTAAGCGTCTTCGCCTTCTTCGACGTCTGCTTCAGGCTGTGGAGCCGGCTTCAGCGCATCTTCGTAGCTAACGTTTTCTTCAGTGACTTTAGCAGACGCCAGCAACTGATCAACTACCTGATCTTCCAGCACCAGGTTTTTAACCTGGTTCAGCGTCTCTTCGTTACCATAGTAGTAATCGATTACCTGCTGTGGCTCCTGGTATGTGCCAGCCATCTCTTCAACCATCGCACGAACACGATCGTCATCAGCTGCGATGCTGTTAGCAGAGATTACTTCCTGAACCAGCAGGCCAACGCTTACGCGTTTCTTAGCCTGCTCTTCAAACATCTCTTTAGGCAGCATGTTGATGTCCATCTCTGGCGCATTCGGGCCAGCGAACTGCTGGATAGCCTGACGACGCAGGTTATCGATTTCGCCATCAACCAGTGCAGCCGGTACATCCATACCATTGAGTGCAACCAGCTGGCTGAACACCTGATCTTTCAGTTTCATTTTCAGAGACTGGGTCAGCTCACGATCCATGTTCTTACGAACTTCAACCTGGAACGCTTCAACTGTATTTTCAGTGATGCCGAACTTGGCGAAGAACTCTTCGTTCAGCTCTGGCAGTTCCTGAGTTTCAACAGTCTGCACAGTCACTTTAAACAGCGCAGGCTTACCTTTCAGGTTTTCAGCCTGGTAATCGTCCGGGAAAGTGACATTCAGTTCAACTTCAGCACCGGCTTCAGCACCCTGCAGGCCATCTTCGAAGCCTGGGATCATAGTACCGGAACCCAGTACCAGCTCCATGCCTTCGCCTTTACCACCGTCGAATGCTTCACCATCGATGAAACCTTCGAAATCAATCTTAACGCGGTCGCCATCAGCAGCAGCACGATCAACAGTCGAGAATGTCGCCTGCTGCTTACGCAGCGTGTCGATCATTTTTTCCAGATCTGCGTCAGTTACTTCAGCGCTCTGCTTAGTGATCTCTGCAGCAGAGTAATCTGCCAGCTCAACAGATGGGTAAACTTCGAACGTCGCAACGAACTGGAAGTCTTCGCCTTCTTTATCTGTTTTCAGCTCGATACCCGGGGTACCCGCTGGCATCAGCTCTTCCTGCTGAACAGCTTCGTAGAAAGACTGCTGAACAACCTGCTCCAGAACTTCAGCACGAATGCCTGCGCCGTATTTTTTCTTGATAACTTTAACTGGCACTTTACCTGGACGGAAACCGTCGAGACGAGCAGTACGCGCAGTCTGCTGTACACGAGTGTTTACATCCTGATCAATACGCTCGGCCGGTACAGTTACCGTCAGCTGACGTTCAAGGCCGGAAGTCGTTTCAACGGAAACTTGCATGGTATTCCTCACAAATACTTGTACACAATAATCTTAAAGATCGGCAGGAAGCATTACGCCCGCCTGGCAACCAACGCCCTGAAGATATGATCTGTGCAACCTTTACGGGCGAATCCAAAGCGCGAAATTCTGGGTGATCGAGGCAGATTAGTCAAGCTAAACCCTTGACCTGCTACATAGTTTCGCGTTACCGATCAAAACATAGCCAACAGGACACGCAGCAACCAGCACAACAGATGAATTTATGGACAGTAAAGAGAAATAAACTTGAATGAAAAGAGTGGAATAGAGAGAGAGCAACTACGAAGACAACAGCAAAAACTGGCATCAAAACAGAGAAAATACTGAATAATTTACTAAACGGCGGGGTTTTACAGACAGCAACCGAATGGTTACCTGACTTAAGAACAGGAATGGGGTGGACGATGGGGCTCGAACCCACGACCACCGGAATCACAATCCGGGGCTCTACCAACTGAGCTACGCCCACCACGAGAGTTTTTTATAATAATGGCTGGTAAGGCGTTAATTATAGCGTTTTTGTTCTCTGAAGCAACCCGAAAACACTATAATTTGGCCTGCTATCCTATTCGAGATCT
>JAIBDV010000028.1 GCA_024686055.1 Neptuniibacter sp. | reverse complement strand
TCTGCCAAACTGGGCGAGTCGGTGCTATTTCCGATTGCGCGCTGGTTACAGCAGTGATCTGACAGGGTGTGCCTGTCGAGCTACAGTACTGGTAGCCCGGCAGATCGCCGGTTGCCTGTGGGCACAGGGTTAAGCTGAGAGAGTTGTATGGAACTACGGTGGCTGGAAGATTTTATCGCACTGGCACGTACGCGCCACTTCTCCCGTGCGGCGGATGAGCGCAATGTAACGCAACCGACCTTCAGTCGGCGGATCAAGCTGCTTGAGGAAGAGATGGGGGTGACCCTGATCGACCGCAATGCCTTGCCATTGAGCCTGACGCCGGCCGGGGAGGTGTTTCTGGGTGGTGCTGAGCAGATCAGCCGTATTGCCCGTGACACCAAGGTGCGCTGTGGGGCGATCCGTGAGCAGGAGCAGAACCGGCTCAGCTTTGCCACTACCCAGACCCTCTATCTGAGCTTCTACAAATCCTGGTTACAGCCGCTGTCGGCAAGCCATGATATCGATGTAGATCTGAACCTGAAATCCACCGCCTGGGCGGGCAATGATTTTGTCCGGGCCCTCAGTCAGGGCGAGTGTGATCTGGCGCTGTGTTACTGGCATCCCTCAATCGAGTTTATTCGTGAACTGGATGACGACCGCTTTGAGCATCTGGTGATTGCCGACGAAGCACTGGTGCCGGTCAGCCCGGTAGATGAGCAGGGCAATACGCTATTTGAACTGCCGGGAGATGCTCGGACGCCACTCCCCTATATTGGCTATCATGAAAGCTCGTTTATGCGCTCGGTGGTGCAGCAGTTCCTGCTGCAGCAACTGACGCCACCGCAGCTGGTGACCATGAATGAAAATGTTCACTCGGTCAGTGTTAAAGCGATGATCAAGGAAGGTTTCGGGCTGGGCTGGCTGCCACGCAGACTGGTGCAGGATAACCTCAAATACAACAGCCTGGCGCTGGCCGGTGGCCCCGAGTGGCAGATTCCAATCCAGATCAGGCTGTATCGACTACGTGATAATAACCACCGCCACCTGAGCCGGGTCTGGTCTCTGGTGGAAGCTGAATTGAGTACCGGTACGCCGGTTGTGGTCTGATCCGTTTATCGAGCTGGCCGCTGTAACGTTGACATGATAATTGGGGAACCCCGATGGATACGCGTTTTTTTGATCACCTGACATTGCTGCAGCAGCGTACCGAACACGCGCTGGCGGAGACGGGTTTTGATGGCCTGCTGATTGGCTCAGGGGCGCAGCATACGCGCTTTCTCGATGATACCCGGTATCCGTTTCGGGCCAACCCACACTTTGTCCAGTGGCTGCCGTTTCTGACCGAGCAGCCCGACTGCTGGTTACTGCTGCGGCTAGGGGCCAGGCCGCAACTGTTTCTGTATAGCCCGGATGATTTCTGGCATATGACACCGTCGCTGCCAGATACCTGGTGGAGTGGCAGTTTTGATATACAGCCTTACCAGCACCGCAGCGAACTGGCTCAGGCGCTGGCGAGTTATAGCTGGCTGGCGGTGATCAATGAGCAACCGGTTGAATTCGGTGCTCAGGGCTGGCTGCATAACCCGGCCGCACTGATCCAGCAGCTTAACTTTGATCGGGCAGTGAAAACGGACTGGGAGCAGCACTGTTTGCGCCAGGCCAATATCACGGCGGTGAAAGGCCATCGAGTAGCGGAACAGCTGTTCCATCAGGGCGCCAGTGAATACCAGATTCATCAGGCCTACCTGGCGGCGATCGCGCACAATGAACGTGATATGCCCTATGACAATATCGTCGCGCTCAATGAGCATGCTGCTGTGTTGCATTATCAGTTTCAGCAGCGTGAGCAGCCTGTTGAGGCACGCACGCTGTTGATCGATGCTGGCGCGACGCATCTGGGCTACGCGGCAGATATTACCCGAACGTTTACCCGCACTGGCACAGAGTTTATCGAGCTGCTGACGGCGATGGAGCAGGTTCAATTGCAGCTGCTGATGAAGGTACGTGCCGGGGTCAGTTTTATCGACCTGCACCAGCAGATGCACCTGCTGATTGCCGAGGTACTGCAGGGCAGCGGGCTGGTGGATGCCAGCCCACAGGCGATTGTTGAGCAGGGTATCAGCCGGGCCTTTTTCCCCCATGGGCTGGGGCATCTTCTGGGCCTGCAGGTACACGATGTGGGTGGCTGGCAGCAGGATGCGAAGGGGACGGAGCTTCAACCCCCGACACAGCATCCGTTTCTGCGTTTGACCCGTACTCTGGCGCCAGGCCATGTCATTACAATTGAGCCGGGGCTGTATTTTATCCCGTCATTACTGGAGCCATGGCGTAGCCATCGTCTGGGTCGGGCGATCAACTGGACTCGAGTTGAGCGATTAATGCCCTTTGGCGGCATCCGTATTGAAGACAATGTGGCAGTGCAGGCGCAAGGCTGTGAAAACTACACCCGTGATGCGTTTGCAGTAATTGATGGTTAAGTCGTTCAAGTCACAGTAATTTTGATCGGGCCAGTGCCACTAAGTAAGTAAAACTGATAGGGTTGTGCCTGGTAGACAGACAGGAGACAGGTAGCCCTGATGAGCAGTTCTGACAACGATCTCAATGTTCCTAATCTGGGGCCCGCCCAACGCGACCCGGAGCTGGTAAACGGTGCAGCGGCTGCGCCACCACAGGCGGCAGCTGCCGTTGAGCAGCCCGCTATGGCCCCGCAGCCCAAAGTACCGGTAGCACCCGCCGCTGCACCGGTAGCCGCTGCGGCTGGAGGGCGTGGGCTGGGTGTGTTTACCGGTGGTTTGCTGGTACTGGTACTGGCGGCCTGTGGTGGGCTGGGTTACTGGCTGATGGAGCTGCAGCTGCAGTTTCAGACCCGCAGTGCCGAGCTGACCGAGGCCCGTTACCAGATCGGTGAACTGCGTGAGTTGTTACAGGTGGCGGAAAGCAGCTCCCTGCAGTCCGGCAGAGGGCTGATCAGTGAAGTGGGTCAGTTGAGCACCACAGCGCAGAGTAAATACACCCACTACGACTCCGAGATCGCCAAGCTGTGGACTATTGCTTATCAGCGCAATAAACCGCAACTTGAAGCCCAGCAAAAGGCACTGGCGGGCCAGGCGGCACAGCTTAAAAGCCAGGCTGAAAAGCAGACGGCACAGGAGGGTCAGCTGACAAATCTGCTGGCACTGGTGGAAGCGCAGAAAACACTGCTCGATGAGCAGGCTGTCGCGTTACAGGCGCAGTCCTCACAACTGGGTACAGCGCAGAAAGAACTTAAGTCGATGGCTGCTCAGTCCGAGAATGTTGAGAAGGCGGTCAAGTTTGTTACCGCGCTGAAGATCTCCCAGGACAAACTCAGCTCCAGTCAGAGCAGCACTGTTAAAGCGACGGATACGGCGGTGGCAACGGTACGCCGTGAGTTGGCTAATACTCGAACTGAGCTGGGCACCCAGGCTGAAATCCTCAATGAACAGCTGGCGGAGCAGGCTGATACGCTCAAGGCGTTGCAGTCCAGAGTGGGCAAAGGTAACAGCAGTAATACGGCTGCGTCTCCGGCACTCAAGCGACGTATTGCGCATAACGAAGATGCAATCCGGGCGTTTGATGGCACTCGCCGTCAGCTTAATCGCGAGCTGTTACAGATTCGTCAGAAGCTGAATAACCTGCAATTGAAAGTTGAGAGCCGTTAAGGCGCTGTGAACGCTGCTCGGGTTTGACTACCCGGGCAGCGATTGCGCTATCGCGACAAGCAGTGAAAGCGAGTCATCAGCGTCTTGATGGCTGCCACCCCAGCAATATGGCACGCCTCTTAGAAGTTCCCCCCACCGCCATTATCCTCACACGCTCTACTATCCCGATTCAAATATTCTTTTGATTTGCTGTTTTCCTGTATCATTTTGGCTTTCGATAATCGTCAGTTTCCAGGAAGCAAAGATGATCAAAGTATACGGTGGCGTGTTTTCCCGTGCAGGGATGGTGATGTGTGCGCTGGAAGCGCTGGGCCTGCCTTATGACAATGTTGATATGGCACCGCGTTCTGAACAGACGCGCAGTCCGGCGTATCTGGCGCTGAATCCGATGGCTAAGGTGCCGACTTTGCAGGATGGCGAGCTGGTGCTGTGGGAGACCCAGGCAATTCTGTTTTATCTGGCTGCGCAGTATGGCGACAACCTGCTATGGGCAGATAGTCCGGCAAAAGTGGCAGACATCCAGCGCTGGTCACTGTTTATCGGTAACCAGCTGGAAGCGGCCGCGCTGCAGATGCTGATGCAGGTTAAATACTCAGGAGGAAACCCGGATCAGGCGGTTATCGATCAGGCCGCGCAGACGCTGGAGCAATTTATGCCGGTGTTGGAACAGCATCTGGACGGCAAAGACTATCTGGCCGAGAGCAAGCTGACCGTGGCCGATATTCACGGTGGGCTGGTGCTGGCCTGGGGCAAGCTGGCGGGGTTCGATTACAGCCGTTATCCGGCGGTGAACCGCTGGCTCAAGCGCATCCTCACCAGTGATGCACAACAGCGTGTAATGGCGCGGGCGACGACGTAATACAGCGCGCAATAGCCGGGTTTTATGAACCCGGCTCATCTTTCTTTATCACTGTATGAAAAATAGACGCTATCACGATGCTCAATCGCCATTGCGCCCGCCTGGCGAGCAAGGCAGAATACCCCGTTCTGTCATAAGGGAATTCTGTCGTCAGCAATGAACATCCGGGCGTTTTTTGCACTTACCCTGCCACAATCCGTCGTACGCTGGTTGGCCGACCATGCAGATAGTCTCTGTGCTTATGATCGGCAGATGGAAGTCGACTGGGTGGATTCTGAGCAATATCACCTGACACTCTGCTTTCTGGGAAAGATTGAACTGACCCAGGTGGATGCACTGGAACAGCTGTGCCGTGAACGGCTCAAAGACGTGCTCTCATTGCAGGTGCATCTGAATACGGCCGAGTATTACCGGGTCAGCCGTCGGCTGGGGCTGGTAGCGGCTCTGACCAGCGAGTGCGATCAGCTGATGCAGCTGCATGACACCATGATCGATATCGCCAGGGATGCTGGCATTGCCTATGACGAGCGGGATTTTAAGCCCCATATTACGCTGGGCAGGCTGGATGCGAAGAACCACTTCACCCAGCCTGACACCTGGCCAGCGCTTGACCTGTACAGCCTCGCGGACTCCGTTGTGTTGCTGCAGAGCCGCCCTGGTGAGCGAGGCTCCATCTATACCCCATTATTCGAGATCCCTTTACAGGATCTTTCCTGAATCGCTTTTTGAGATTATCCATGCGTACACCAGAACTGTTGTCTCCTGCGGGGACACTGAAGAATATGAAGTACGCGTTCGCCTATGGTGCGGACGCTGTTTATGCCGGTCAGCCCCGTTACAGCCTGCGGGTACGTAACAACGACTTTAATATGGATAACCTGGCTGAGGGCATCAATTTTGCCCATGAGCACGGTAAAAAGCTGTTTGTGGCCAGTAATATTATGCCGCACAACTCCAAGCTGAAAACCTATCTGGACGATATGCGCCCGGTGGTTGAAATGGGGCCGGATGCGCTGATTATGTCGGACCCGGGTCTGATCATGATGGTGAAAGACGCCTTCCCTGAGGTGCCTATCCATCTGTCGGTGCAGGCGAATGCCATGAACTGGGCGTCGGTCAAATTCTGGGAGCGTGCCGGTATCGAGCGGGTCATTTTGTCCCGCGAGCTGTCGCTGGATGAAGTGGCCGAGATCCGTCAGCAGTGCCCGGATATCGAACTGGAAGTGTTTGTGCACGGTTCATTGTGTATTGCCTATTCCGGCCGCTGCCTGTTATCGGGCTACATTAATAAGCGTGATCCGAACCAGGGCACCTGCACCAATACCTGCCGCTGGAAGTATGACGCCCATGAAGCAAAAGAAACCGATAACGGTGATCTGATTGCCGTGGGACGTGAGTCTGCGGCCAGTGGGGTTGAGCAGTTTGAGCCGACCACTGACCTGGGGCTGGGTGAGCCGACTGAAACGGCGTATCTGCTGCAGGAAGAGACGCGTCCGGGTGAGTACATGCCTGCCTATGAAGATGAGCATGGCACCTACATCATGAACTCCAAAGACCTGCGTGCGATCCAGCATGTACACCGTCTGGCGGAGATGGGTGTCGACTCGCTGAAAATCGAAGGCCGTACCAAGTCGCATTATTACGCCGCCCGTACGGCGCAGGCGTACCGTAAAGCGATTGATGATGCCGCGGCCGGTAAGCCGTTCGATATGGAGCTGATGGACACGCTGGAAAACCTGGCCAACCGTGGCTACACCGAAGGTTTTTACCGCCGTCATGTCCACGATGAGTACCAGAACTATGAAACCGGTAACTCGGTGGGTGTTCACCAGCAGTTTGTCGGTGAAGTACTGGGCAGCGAAGGCAACATGATTGAAGTGGATGTGCGTAACCGCTTTGAAGTGGGAGACACCCTGGAGCTGATGACGCCACAGGGTAACCAGCGCTTTGAACTGAAAAGTATGATCAACAAGAAAGGCGAGTCCACCGATGCAGCCCCAGGCTCCGGCCACCGGGTCCGTTTTGAGCTGGATGCACCCGGTGATCTGGAATATGCACTGCTGATGCGGGATCTGCCAAACGCACCCCCGCGTTAAGTCAGTTTTACCCGGTATCTAAAAACCACCTGAGGGTGGTTTTTTGCTGTCTGGCTGTGAGAAAGGGTGAAAAACCGGTGATGGCTATGTACGTGATTGATTTTATTTGTCAGTCTATCCTGCACTGTTAAAACGAATCCGGGACTAGATGACCACCAGGAGTGGAGACAATGGAAAGTACGCGTTTACTGATGGAGCTGGAGCGTCATCGTAAGATGATCAACCGTGAGATTATTGATGAAGCGGTGCCGGAGCTGACACTGCCATTGCTGGAGCCGATGTTACGGATGGTGGCTCATAGCCGTGCGGCGTACATTGCCGAGCTGGTTTCGATCACAAATGAGAACCAGGGGGGCGCGCCCAGCGAACAGCAGCTGTCGCGCCTGAAGACCAAGCGGCTGGCATTTGAAGAACTGGTGGCGGCGGTTAATGCACTGGAAACCGTGGTGCAGCGTGATTATCTGACCATCGGTGACTAGCCGCCTGGCGCAGGCGCCTGTATCAGGTGCCTGCAAAGCGGCGCAGAATACCACTGACCGCGCTGTGATACTGGCTGCCAAACATATTCAGATGGTTCAGCCAGTGATACAGATTGTACAGATCAATGCGCTCTTCAAAGCCTTTCTCCACACGGCGTTCGCTGCCATAGCCCTGGTAAAACGCCTCGCTGAAACCGCCAAACATATGCGTCGTTGCCAGGTCGACTTCTGGCCAGCCCCAGTAGCAGGCGGGATCGATCAGCCAGGGGGTATCCTGGTCATCCACCATGAAATTGCCTGCCCAGAGATCGCCGTGTAGTAATGCCGGGGCCTGTTCAGGAACCCACTGTGTCAGCTGCTGGCTGATCTGCTCCAGCTGTTTGAATTCCTGAAACGTCAGGTAACCCTCATCGCGGGCTCGCTGGCCCTGGCTAAGTAGCCGGTGCTGACCAAAAAATTCGGCCCCTTTATCCATTTTTGGATTGCACTGCGAGCTGAGGCCACAAAAATTATCTTGCTCAAACCCAAAGCAGGGTGCGGGCTGGTTATGTTGCTGCGCCAGCTGTTGGCCCAGTTTGAACTGGGCGCTGTCGGAAGGCGGGCCATGGGGAATCCAGCGCAGCACCAGTGCTTCTTCTGTCTGCTCAATAACCGTCGGCACCCTGGCACAGCCGCAGGTTCGCAGGGCATGAAGGTTCTGTTGTTCCGCCTGGTAGAAACCTGTTGAGGGGGCGTCGCGGTATTTGATGAACAGAACCTGTCCATCCTGGAGCGTCAGTTTGTAGCAATCATTAATCGTGCTACCGGCAATGGGAGTCCAGTGGAGTACGCGATAATCAAAGCGCAGATAAAGATGCGTTTGCAGCTGCTGCTGAAAGTCAGTCAGGGTCATGGTGTGGGTAGATCAGCCAGTTATGTTTAATAAGGGATACTTTAAACATAGTTAACTTTTGGCCCGAACCGGGGTAGTGCTAATTGACTAAGGGTTTTTCCGTGGCTGCTATGGGGCTGGCCCATAGCAGAGTGCAGGGGAGGGGGCTGGGGTTATTTCTTGCCCCAGATATTGGCCTGGAAATCCGCAGCCCTTGGGGCGGCTGGCTGTGCTGCTGGTTTGCGGGGGCTGGCTGTGTGGCCTGTCTTTACCCCTTTGTACTGCAGGTAAAACAGTTCCAGCTTTTCCCGTGCCCAGGGTGTTTTACGTAAAAACTTCAGGCTGGACTTGATGCTGGGGTCACTTTTGAAGCAGTTGATATTGATGCGCGCTGCCAGCGTTTCCCAGCCGTAGTGGTCTACCAGCTCGGTGAGCAGGGCCTGCAGGGTGATGCCGTGTAGGGGGTCGTTGTTCTGAGTAGTCATGGCGTCTATGGTAGCAGATTAGCGTTGCTGCAGTGCGGTGATTGTCGTAGGCTTGCGCGCTCATAAGTCTTTGCTGATATAGCCTGTATGGATTGCCGAAAATACCAGTTCTGGCGTGCAGTACGCCCCTTTTCCTTTACCGTTGCCCTGTGTGCCTGCCTGACCGGGATTGCCTCTGCCTGGGCGGCGGGTTTTGTTGCCCCCGATCTCGCGGTGCTGGTGGTCGTGGCAGGCGTGTTGCTGCAGGCCGGGGTGAACCTTATCAACGATTATGCCGACCTGGTGCAATTGCGCAGCCATAACGGCACAGCCTATCTGGCGATGCAGCTGATCCGCCGTAACTTCCAGGCCGGGCTGAGCTGTTTTGCGCTGGCGGCGCTGATCGCCCTGTATCTGATTGCTCAGGTGGGCCTGCCATTACTGTGGTTGTGCCTGGTCGGACTGGCCGGTGCGTTGAGCTATACCCTGGACCCGGTGAACTATAAGAACCGTGGCCTGGGGGTGGTGCTGGTGTTCTGGTTGATGGGGGTGCTGATGATCAGTGGTACTTACCTGGTGATCGCTGGCAGCTTCAGCCTGACGGTGGTCTGGCAGTCGGTGCCGATCAGTTTGCAGGTGTCGCTGTTGTTGCTCAGCAACGAACTGCGGGACTATGAGAGTGATCAGCACGATGGTATTGGCACCCTGGCGGGCCGGATCGGCTACCGTCGGGCCTGCCAGCTGTATGTGCTATTGCTGCTGGCGACGTATGCCAGTGCGGTACTGCTCTGGCATGAGGGTCTGCTGGCGCAGTGCTGGCCATTATTGCTGACGCTGCCTGCGCTCTGGTCGCCGCTGAAACTGCTGCGGGCTGAGGCACAGCAGCGGGTTAAGCTGACACCCCATACCGGTCGCCTGTTAACTCTGTTCGGGCTGGCCTATTGCTACTGCCTGGTGGCGGCAGTGCCGGGTGTGCCCAGCTGGACACCGTTCTCAGGGTAAGGGCAGGCTGGGGTCGGATTTTATCTCACGAACCGAGATGGTGGATTGAATCGAACGGACCCCGGGCAGCTGACGCAACTGGGTCAGATGGTCGGAGAACTGGCTCAGGTCATGAGCGATGATTTGTAACAGGTAATCCGCATCACCGGTAATGTTGTGACACATCAATACCCAGTCCAGCGTCTGTAACTGCTGTTCAAAGCTTTCGCTGGTGGTCACATCATGCTGGCCCAGTGCGACCTGAACAAAAGCGATCACCCCATAGCCCAGCCGCTCCCGGCTGAGCACACTGCGATACCCTTCTATATAACCGTCTTCTTCCAGTCGCTTCCAGCGTCGCCAGCACGGCGTTTCACTGAGGTTGATCTGCTCGGCTAACCGGCTGTTACTGATGCGGCCATTACGTTGAATCTGTTGCAGCAGTTGCCGGTCAGTCGGGTCCAGCGGGCCAGGGCTGGTGTCTGAAGGTTTTTTCTTTTTCATTTTTGGTCTTTTATGAAAGATTCTGCTCTGTATTGTCTTATTTTGGCTGTAAATAGCAAAGTTATTCCTGGCCTCGAGGGTATTCTTTGCTGAATGTATTTTACTATTTAGCCGAGAATTTTCATCATGGTTATGGAGCAGTTTCTGATCTATCTGGGGGCGCTGGTAGCCATTCACCTGGCCCCGGGGCCGGACAGTATTTTGGTGACCAGTACCGCACTTAGCCAGGGCTGGAAGGCCGCGCGCAGCGTCTGTCTGGGCATCAGCTGTGCGCTGTTCCTGCATGTATTGCTGTCGGTGCTTGGCGTGTCAGCGTTGCTGGCGGCCAGCCCGCTGCTGTTCGAAGTACTACGCTGGGTGGGGGTGGTCTATCTGGTCTGGCTCGGCATTCAGAGCCTGCGGGCGAGCAAGGCGTCGTTGCAATCGGTGGTGGTTCGCACCGGCTGGCAACACTGGCGGCGAGGTTTACTGGGCAACCTGCTCAACCCCAAAGCCTGGGTGTTTTGTGCGTTGTTCCTGCCCCAGTTTATCGACCCGCAACAGGGCGACGTACTCTGGCAGGGGGCGCAGCTGGGGGCGATGTTACTGGTGTTTAATCTGTGCTTTCTCTGTGCTCTGGCGCTGCTGGCGACAAAGGTTGCCGCTCGCTTTACCGGCCCGCCTTCGGCGATGGGGCGCTGGTTGATGGGCTCGGTCTTTTTTGGCCTGGCGTTGCGTATGTTGCTGCTGGAAAATGTAGCGGCGCGTTAATATCCTGGCAATAACCCGTTCGAAGCGCTGTACCCTGGTTATTGCAACCTCCTTTCTTTATTGTGTACTACCCGCGATGCTGGATTCCTGACGGTTAACATTGTTGAACTGTTCCCATCTATTGACGGTGCTCAGCATCAAGCCGGTTCGAGTGCTAAATCATCCGGTCCGATGAAACTTTCCCCTGTTACCCCGGTCAAGCCCTTCCGTCTGCTTTATAAAACTTGTCATAGAGACAGTGCTACTGTTAGCGTGCGCTGTGCGTTGCGGGTTTAAAACATCGGGAGATCGTGTGCGTGGGTAAATTAAAACAGGGTGTCACGGTTGCTGTGTTCAGCAGCACAGTGCTGTCGACGGCGGTTGTCGCTGAACAGCTGACGGTATCGGTCACGGCCGCACAGGGCAAAGCTCTGGCTGATATGGTGGTGTTTGCTGAGCCGCTTGATGGGCCCGCGCCTGCCAGCCAGCTAACAGCGCCTTTACTAATCGCCCAGAAGGGTAAAGCATTTGCACCCTATATCAGTGTCATTCAACGTGACGCTCCCGTGCGCTTCGTCAATCAGGATGGCATCACGCATCATATATATTCTATCTCGGCGAATAACCGGTTCTCGTTTAGAATAGCGGCGGGAAAATCACAACAGATTATTGCCGGTGCCGGTGAGAAAGATGAACTGGCAACGGTGGCGATGGGCTGTAATATCCATGACTGGATGAGCGGTTATATGCTGGTGCTGGATACGCCCTATTATGCGAAAACAGATAATCAGGGTCAGGTTACGCTAACCGTGGCACAGCCCGGACGTTACCGGTTGAATATATGGCACCCGCAATTACAGACACCTGATCATAGAATGCGTCAGGAGTTGAGTGTTACCGGCAAGATGAACATCAGTTTCCAACTGGCAGATCCACTGGCGGCCCTTCCAGAGCAGACCGGTGAGGATGATTTTGAGTTTCTGGAAGACTACTGATAACTGAGCTGGAGCTTATGGGAAGCTTACGCGCCAAAGTTTTTGTTTTATTCGTCGCCCTGTTGCTGCTGGTACAGGCACTGTCTTTATGGACGGTTTACCAGGCCAATCAGCGTCAGGAGCAGCAGCAGGTCAGCTATCGGCTGGATACTGCGGTGTCGGTTTTTCGAACCCAGTTTGAAAGCCGACGTTATTATCTGGATGCCTTTGCCCAGACCGCTGCCCGTGATTATGGCCTCAAAGAAGTGTTTGGTGCCGATGGTAAAAGTTTTCTGGTGGCGCTGAATAATCACCGCAAGCGTATTAACGCGGATATGGCGATTGCTGTGGATGCGGATAAAAAAGTGATTGGCCAGCTGTTAAAACAGCCAGAAGCCGACGGTGGCAAGGTCCGGCTGGGGCCGGGCCGGGGGGAGCTGTTCAGCGGCAATCAGTGGCTGACTGACAGTGGTAGTGCGGTGCTGTGTCCGGTAGAAGATGATGTTTATCAGATAAGCTTCTCTCCCCTGAAAAGCGGCCATGCCATTATTGGCTGGGTGGGCTTTGGCTATCGTATTGATCAGGCACTGGCGGGTGAATTTGCTAAAATTACCGGCCTGAATATCGACTTTATGTTGCAAACGGCCGATAAAAACTGGCGCTCTTTGGCCTATGCTGCGCCGTTTGAGGGGGCAGTTAAAGTTGAAGGGCAGGGCCTGGAAATTATTAATGGCAACATGCCGCCAGGGTTGATTGCTGTTACTGAGCAGATTGGTGATGCCGAAGGCCAGCCCGTGCGGGCGGCGATTTATGGCTCGCGCTCCAGCCTGCTGGAAACGATTCAGGACAGCTGGTGGCATTTATTGGCGCTGGAAGGCGGCATTATCTTACTGGCCATGCTGGCAGCGTATCTGGTTGCCGGTGGTATCAGCCGACCGGTGAAACGGCTGGTACAGCAGGCCCGGCATATTGCCAGCGGCAACTATGACAGCCGGGTACAGGTCAGCGAGAACAATGAGCTGGGCCAGCTGGCTAATGAGTTTAACCAGATGCAGCAGGCGGTGCTGGTGCGCGAGCAGGCGATCAGCCATCGGCTATACCATGACTCGCTGACTGAGCTGCCGAACCGTAACCACCTGATGCAGCTGCTGGAGCAGATGCATGCTCGCCATGATAAAGCCTTTACCCTGTTTCACCTGGATGTACGCCGTACCCGTACCGTCAACGATACCCTGGGCTACGAAGCGGGCGACAAGCTGATTCAGGAAGTCGGTCAGCGGCTGAGTGCACTCAGTGGCAAGTTACAGTTTGGCCACCTGGGGGCAGATGAGTTTGTGTTGCTGGTGGAAGGAATTGAGCCGCAGCAGATCGAACAATGGTGCGAGCGGATCTCCCAGGCGATGGACGCTCCTTTAGGGGGCGAAGAAATCCAGCTGCATCTGCAACTGCACGGCGGTATTGCTTGCGCGCCGCAGGATGCCTGTACGGCGGTGCAGCTGTTACAAAAAGCGGATACGGCACTGAGTCACGGTAAGCGTAGCGGTAACCCGTTCCAGCGTTACAACCCTGCCATGGATGCAGATTCTGCCCGTCGCCTGAGCCTGGTGAATGACCTTAAAGCGGCGATTGAACAGGATCAGCTGGTGCTGTTCTATCAGCCGAAACTGGATATGAAAACCGGGCTGATCAATCACCTGGAAGCCTTGGTGCGCTGGATTCATCCCGAGCAGGGCATGGTGCCGCCGGACGCCTTTATTTCCATTGCTGAACAGACCGGCCAGATCGATAACCTGACCCGCTGGGTCGTACGTGAAGCGGCCCGCCAGTACAACGTCTGGGCGCAACAGGGGCTGATACTGTCGATTGCGGTGAATATCTCGGCGGAAAACCTGAAAAATTCAGCCTTTACCCGTGAACTTGGGGATATCTGGCAAGAGTTTCAGCTGCCAAAGGATGCACTGTCGCTGGAAGTGACCGAAAGCGCGGTGGTGGTTGACCCGGCCTGTGCGATTGCCATGCTGTGTGAGATTCGAGAGGCGGGTATCAAGCTGTCGATTGATGACTACGGCACCGGGTATTCCTCGCTGGCGCAGCTGAAGCAGTTGCCGGTGGATGAGCTGAAAATTGACCGCTCGT
>JAIBDV010000058.1 GCA_024686055.1 Neptuniibacter sp. | reverse complement strand
GGTCGTCGATGTTTAAGGAGTACGGCAGTGACATTTGGAGGGACGTGCGGGCTGGGCAGGCGAGCTGAATGGTGCGTCGGAAAGACACGCAGCGGTTGCTCGGCAGGCGCAGTTTGTCACGGGTGATCAGGTCAACGGCCACATAATGTTCATACAGGTCTATATTGTCATGGGCCTGAGCGCGCTCAATCAGGGTGGATTGAATGGCTTTGCCAGTCGCATCCGCGGCATGGATGATACGGCGCTTGGAGTGCCCGCCTTCTTTGGTCAGGTGGTACTGGTTACCGTCACGGGTGAACGGAACGCCCTGATTTATCAGCCACTCGATTGCGTTGCGGCTCTGGCTGACAGTGAAGCGTACGGCCTCTTCGTGGCTGAGTGCGGCACCGGCGATCATGGTGTCCTGGATATGGGCGGCTTCGCTGTCCTGCTCATCCAGCACGGCTGCAATACCGCCCTGAGCCAGCCAGGTGGAGCCTGCATGCAGCTCGCCTTTGCTGAGTACGGCTACACTGAACTGGTCAGCCAGCTGCAAAGCCAGAGTCAGGCCGGCGGAGCCGGAGCCAATAATCAGAACATCGTGGGTATGTGTGCAGCTCATGCCGTTCCTTAGTTCTACAACGCTGAGTCGGAGTGGTGTGCAGCCTGCGACTACCACAGTTAACCATTAGTCGCACCATTATGCCGGGCCTCCGGGCATCATGGAATTGTCATTTAGGAAGATTTTCAAACCTGAATGGGAACTTTCCCCTGAAGCGCTGTCTTAGAGTGTAGTTCGAGACACTCCGAACCTGGCGCAGAGTCCTAAACCAAGGCTTATTGCGGGTAGTGAATACGCTTAATTGTTAATAAATGGCGCATTCATCTGCTCGTTCAGTTGCAATGCAGCGGCTGCGGTTGAATACTTCAGGGTGCCCCGTCTGGTCTGTAGCAAGACGGTTCCCAATAGCCGGGTCAGTTATAAGGATGCAGAGTGCCTAACGAGAGCCAAGCAGAAATTGATAAACAGCTGGTCCTGCGTGTGCAGGCAGGTGACAAACGGGCCTTCGATCTGCTGGTAAAAAAATACCAGCACAAGATCATCGGGCTGGTCGGACGCTATGTCTATGACCACCACGAAGCCCTGGATGTCACCCAGGAAGCGTTTATCAAAGCGTATCGAGCCTTGCCGAATTTTCGCGGTGACAGTGCGTTTTATACGTGGCTGTACCGTATCGCGATTAATACGGCAAAAAACCATCTGGTTGCCCGTGGACGGCGACCACCTGATGTTGATGTCGATGCTGAAGATGCGCAGCATTTTGAGAGTGCCACCTATCTGAAGGATATCGCTTCGCCTGAGGCTGAGCTGTATCGCGAAGAGTTGCAACAGGTGGTACGCAAAACGCTGGATCGCTTACCTGAAGATTTACGCGTGGCTTTAACGCTGCGTGAGTTTGAAGGATTGAGCTACGAAGATATCGCCCAGGTGATGGACTGTCCGGTTGGAACCGTGCGTTCCAGGATATTCCGCGCCCGAGAAGCGATAGATAAAGAGATAGTGCCGCTCATGGCACTTGACTAACTTGGGACTTTTGGGAATGCATCGAGGTATGGCCTGATGAATGAACAAGCCGCCGAAAGCCTGTCCATCTTAATGGACGGTGAGGCAAGCGAGTTTGAACTACGCCGCAGTCTTGAACAGGTAGAACAGTCACCGGAGATGGGTGAGCGCTGGCGGCGCTACCATGTGGCACGTTCTGCCATGCGCGGTGAACCTGTAAATACTGCAGATATTGATCTGAGCGCCGGCATTATGGCGGCGCTGGAAGACGAACCAGCCCATACACAGCCGTTGCCGGACGATACGGCTGCTGAATCGGTACAGGAACGTCGAAAGGAGTCACGCACGCTATGGAAGCCCATGGCAAGTATGGCGATGGCGGCATCCGTGACAGCGATGGTGATCCTGGGGGTGCAAAACCTTAACAGTGACACCGCAGAATCGCTGGCTCTGAATCAGCCAGACTACAGTCTGCCGGCGAATACCGCGGCCAGCAACGATCTGTTACGGGCGCAGTTTGGCAATAGAACCGTGGCAGCACAGAGCGGCACCGGAGCAGATGTGATTCGTCTCTCGCAAGGGCTGGAACGTTATATCGAACAGCACCGTTACATGCTCTCCAGTACCGCGCCGCAGTGGCATGCTGACTGGTTGCCAGAGGGCTTCCAGAGTGTGCGTCATGAAGTCACCCCTGGCGGTGGTGAGATGATGATGTTCTCCGATGGCAGCAAAGCCGTATCGGTTTGCGTTGAAGAGTTTGGTCGTCAGTCTGTGCCGGAAGGCGTGGCCCAGGCTGAAGGCATGATTGCGGTCGGCAAGCGCCAGGGTGAGAAGTTTGTCACCGTGGTGGGCGATGTTCCACTGATGATGGCTGAACGCATTGCGGCCTCTGTGACCACAGCTAAGCGTTGAGTCAATGATTGAAGAGCAAGGCCGAGTGGTCGATATCGATCCTGAAGGTGTCTGGATTGAAGTAGAAAAACACAGTGCCTGCGCCAGCTGTAATGCGCGCTCGGGGTGTGGTCAGCGCTTGCTGGCCGAGCGCTCCGCCGGGCAACAGGTGGTGATCTGTGTTGATAACCCTGAGCTGCTGGCGGTCAGTGTTGACGATCGGGTTGTCGTCGGTATCGCTGAAGGCGCGTTTATGAAGGCCTCGCTGGCACTTTACCTGTTGCCACTGTTGTTGCTGTTTCTAGTGTCAGCGCTGGCTGACCTGTCGGGTGCGGCTGAAGGCGTGATCATACTGGCAGGGCTGGCGGGGCTGGCAGCAGGGCTTGGGCTGGTGCGGTTTATCTCCCGTCACTGGCATAAAGCTCAGGAATATCACCCGGTACTCATGCGGGTCAGCTAAGGTATAGGGTTGGCTCGTTACCCTGAACCAGTACGGCCTGTCTGTAACCCGGTGGCGACAACACCAGGCAGGCCACTGGCTATCACAAAAGAGAGATCTGTTTTTATGCAAGCGATCAGAATGACTCTGGGGCTTACTTTCCTGCTGTTATTGACGAGTCTGAGTCAGGCTGCCAGCCTGCCGGACTTTAAATCACTGGTGAAGGATGCCTCGCCCGCCGTTGTAAATATCAGCACCGTACAAAAACGCACGGCCAGTAAGCCGTCGCAGTTTAACAACCCTTTCCAGGGGCCTGAATTCTAACAGATGCCCGAGCTCTTCCGGCATTTTTTCCGCTTCCCCGATCAGGACCCGCGTCAACAACGTCCTCATAAAGCGCCACAATCACTGGGCTCCGGCTTTATTATCTCCAGTGATGGCTATCTGCTGACCAATCATCATGTTATTGACGGTGCGGCAGAAGTAATTGTGCGTCTGGCTGATCGCCGCGAGCTGGTGGCCGAAGTCATCGGTTCCGATAAACGTACCGATGTCGCGTTGCTTAAAGTGAGTGCTACGGATTTGCCAACGGTACCCATGGGCAGCTCCGAAAAACTGGAAGTAGGTGAGTGGGTGTTGGCGATCGGTTCGCCGTTTGGGTTCGATCACTCAGTGACGGCAGGCATTGTTAGTGCCAAAGAGCGTGCCCTGGCCAACGAAACCTATGTGCCCTTTATTCAGACCGATGTAGCGATCAACCCGGGTAACTCTGGTGGACCGCTGTTTAATCTGGATGGCAAAGTGGTAGGTATCAACTCGCAGATCTACACTCGCTCCGGTGGTTTTATGGGGCTGTCATTTGCCATACCCATCGATGTAGCCATGGAAGTGGCCGAGCAGATCAAAGAACAGGGCTATGTGCGCCGAGGCTGGCTGGGGGTGATTATTCAGGAAGTGAATAAAGATCTGGCCGAATCTTTCGGCCTGGATCGCCCCGCAGGGGCGCTGGTCGCTAAAGTATTGCCGGGCAGCCCGGCCCAGAGTGGTGGGTTACAGGACGGTGATGTGATCACCCGCTTCAATGAGCGCGACATTATTCTGTCGTCGGACCTGCCTCATATGGTCGGTCGGGTACGGCCGGGCACAGTGGCGCGTCTGAATGTGGTGCGCGGCGGTGTGCGCAAGGTGATCCGGCTGAAAATTGGCGAATTGCCGGAAGATGGCAATGTACAGTTAAGTGCAGCCCCGCAGGCTGCGCCCGCGGCGAACCGGCTGGCGGTGGATGTGCAGCCGTTAACCGAAGCCTTGCGCGAAAAATGGAACCTGCAGACCGGCGTTGTGGTGGAGCAGGTCAGCAAAGGGCCGGGTGCCGACGCTGGCCTGATGGAAGGCGATATCATTACCATGATGTATGGTGAGCGTATTGACTCACTGGCTGACTTCGACCGCGTTGTTAAAGCCCTGCCAGCAGGTCGTGCAGTGCCCATGCGGATTGTTCGTCGAGGCAGTCCGCTATTCCTGCCACTTAAGCTGACCCGGCAGTAAGCTTTGTAGGAACAGGCTTGCTCGCGACCTGTTTTGGGTATGTACCGGCTCTGTAGCAGCCGGTTCCACGGGCGTCACGGTTCAGTACTCTATGACCTGACGCGCGCGGAGCGCGCTGCTACAGCTAGCTTACACATTGGCTCCGCACTCCCCCCTGGCGCACACCGTGCGCCGCTCTACTCTTCAGCGTAATCCAAACCCGCTTTTGTACATGGCCCTTGGCCTGCGAATACGGTAGACTTCGTGCCTTGAATTTTATGCATAGCCAATGGTAGTGAACACGTGAGCAACCTTGATCACATTCGGAACTTCTCCATCATCGCCCATATCGACCACGGTAAATCCACCCTTGCCGACCGTTTCATTCAGGTCTGCGGAGGTCTGAGCGAACGTGAAATGGCAGCGCAGGTGCTGGACTCCATGGACCTGGAGCGCGAGCGTGGTATTACCATTAAGGCGCAAAGTGTCACCCTGGATTACAAAGCCCAGGACGGTATCACCTATCAACTGAACTTCATCGATACTCCGGGGCATGTGGATTTCTCCTATGAAGTCTCCCGCTCTCTGTCAGCCTGTGAAGGTGCGCTGTTGGTGGTTGATGCCGCTCAGGGCGTAGAAGCCCAGTCAGTTGCCAACTGTTACACCGCGCTGGAGCAAGGGCTGGAAGTACTGCCGGTACTGAATAAGATGGACCTGCCTCAGGCTGAGCCAGACCGCGTGCGGATCGAGATCGAAGAAGTGATCGGTATCGAAGCCTCTGAAGCGGTTGCCTGTTCTGCCAAGAGCGGCATGGGTATCGACGATGTCCTCGAAGATCTGGTCAAGCGCATTCCGCCACCGGAAGGGGATGTTGATGCGCCGCTACAAGCGCTGATCATCGACTCCTGGTTTGATAACTACATGGGCGTTGTGTCGCTGGTGCGGGTTAAAAATGGCACCCTGCGCAAGAAAGACAAAATCGTCGTTAAATCAACCGGACAGAGCTACGGCGTTGATGCGGTTGGTATCTTTACCCCGAAACGGGTTGAGACCGGTGTCCTGAAAGCGGGTGAAGTAGGGTTTGTGGTTGCGGGTATCAAAGATATCCATGGCGCACCGGTAGGTGACACCCTGACCCATATTAAAACCCCGGACGTTGAGGTTCTGCCAGGCTTCAAAAAAGTCCAGCCGCAGGTTTACGCTGGACTGTTCCCGACCAGTTCGGATGACTACGAAGATTTCCGTGAAGCGCTGGACAAGCTTACGCTGAACGATGCATCGCTGTTCTTCGAGCCGGAAACCTCCGATGCACTGGGCTTCGGCTTCCGTTGTGGTTTCCTTGGCATGCTGCACATGGAGATCATCCAGGAGCGGCTGGAACGCGAATACAATATGGATCTGGTGACGACTGCACCGACCGTAGTGTACGAGCTGGAGCTGAATAACGGCGACATCGTCAAGATTGACAGCCCGTCCAAGTTGCCCGACCCCGGCACCATGCGTGAAATGCGCGAGCCCATCGTTGAGGCCAACATTCTGGTGCCGCAGGATTACCTGGGCCAGGTCATCGGTCTGTGTGTCGAGAAACGTGGCGTACAGAAAAATATGCAGTTTGTTGGTAACCAGGTACAGGTGTCCTACGAGCTGCCAATGGCTGAGGTGGTGCTCGATTTCTTCGATCGCCTGAAATCAGTCAGCCGTGGCTTTGCCTCGCTGGAATACAACTTCGTCCGCTTTGAAGCCGCTGACCTGGTCCGTATGGATATCCTGATCAACGGCGACAAGGTCGACGCACTGGCTCTTATCCTGCACAAGGATAACTCCCAGTACCGTGGCCGCCAGCTGTGTGAAAAAATGAAAGAACTGATTCCACGGCAGATGTTCGATGTGGCAATTCAGGCAGCACTGGGCGGCAAGATCATTGCCCGTACCACCGTTAAAGCCTTGCGTAAAAACGTAACGGCCAAGTGTTACGGTGGTGATATCAGTCGTAAGAAGAAACTGCTGCAGAAGCAGAAAGACGGTAAAAAACGGATGAAGCAGGTCGGTAACGTGGAAATTCCACAGGATGCCTTCCTTGCTGTGCTGAAAGTGGATGGCTGATTACCATGAATTTTGACTTTGCACTGATACTGGTACTGGCGACGGCGGCAACAGGTGCCATCTGGGCGCTGGATCGCTACTCGCTGGCACCTAAGCGTCGGGCGAAACTGGCAGCCGCTCAGGCTCAGGTTGAAGGTGATCTGCCTGCGGAAACGGTTGAGATGCTCAGCCGTGAGCCGGGCTGGATCGATACCGGTCGCTCCATGTTCCCGGTGCTGGCACTGGTCTTACTGGTGCGGTCGTTTCTGGTTGAACCCTTTCAGATCCCTTCGGGCTCCATGCTGCCAACCCTGAATATTGGCGACTTTATCCTGGTGAATAAATACCACTACGGATTACGTCTGCCGGTTCTGAACAGCAAAATTGTGCCAATGAACGAGCCCAAACGTGGTGATGTTATGGTGTTCCGTTACCCGCGGGAGCCATCCATTAACTACATTAAAAGGGTGATCGGCGTACCCGGTGATAAAATCCGCTACGTGGATAAGACGCTATACATCAATGGCGAAGAACAGAACCTGACCCTGATGGCGCAGCTGCCGCCGAGCCAGCCGACCCAGTTTTTGCAGCGTGAACAGCTGGGCAAAGTCAGCCATGAGATCTACCAGGACTTGCAGCGGCCGCGAATTGATGGCGAAGTTACCGTACCCGAAGGGCAGTACTTCGTGATGGGTGATAACCGCGACAACAGTAATGACAGCCGGGTCTGGGGATTTGTACCAGACGAGCTGCTGGTCGGTCGTGCGTTTGCGGTCTGGGTATTCTGGCCGGAACGGTTCAGTATTCCTGATTTCAGTGAGGCGCGATTTATCAAATAAGCTGCCCATGGCTCAGGTATCGAGCCGCTGGAATTGCATGTGAATGCCGTGGTGTGATGCACCACGGCATTTTGAGTTTTTAATGTATTACGAAGTTACCGCCTGGAACGTTGTTATTAAAACGGCGTGGCGGGAAGATATCAGAGGCTCCTTTGATCAGACCTATTCCTGAGTTAGCTCGCAAACTGGGCTACGCGTTTAACGACATCGACCGCTGTGAACTGGCGATGACCCACCGCAGCTGCGGTAAAAAGAACAATGAGCGTCTGGAGTTTCTGGGTGACTCGATCCTCAACTTCATCATCGCCGAAGAGCTGTTCATCCGCTTCCCGCAGGCCCGTGAAGGTCAGATGAGCCGCCTGCGTGCCTTATTGGTAAAAGGGGAAACCCTGGCCGAGATCGCCCGCGAGCTGGGGCTGGGTGATTACCTGCGACTGGGCTCGGGTGAACTGAAAAGCGGCGGCTTCCGTCGTGACTCCATTCTGGCGGACGCGGTAGAGGCTGTTATCGGTGCGATCTACACCGACAGTGACCTGGCCACTGTGCGTCCGTTCGTGCTGGGCTGGTATGCCGAGCGTCTGGACCGACTGGATCTGAACGAAACCCTGAAAGACTCCAAAACCCGCTTGCAGGAGTTTCTGCAGTCTCGCCGTCTGGCGCTGCCAGACTATGAGCTGCTGCGTGTTGATGGTGAAGCCCATGACCAGACCTTCTACATCCGCTGTCATGTGGAAACCATGTCACAATCCACCGACGGTGTCGGTAATAGCCGTCGTCAGGCCGAGCAGGAAGCCGCTCGCCAGGCGCTGGATCTGCTGCAGGTGAAAAAATAATGGCTAAAGATCTGTCGCTCCTGCTCGAAGAGCTTAATGGCCCGGACAACGAAAACAGTGATCAGCGTTGCGGCTTTGTCGCCATCGTCGGTCGGCCGAATGTCGGTAAATCGACCCTGATGAACCGCATTCTGGGACAGAAGCTGAGCATCACCTCCCGTAAGCCACAGACCACCCGTCATCAGATCGTCGGTATCAAAACCGAAGCCGATCTGCAGGTGATCTATGTGGACACGCCGGGCCTGCATAAAAATCAGGACAAAGCCCTCAACCGTTACATGAACAAAGCCGCCACAGAAGCCCTGCGCGGGGTTGATCTGGTGGTGTTTATTGTTGACCGTACCGCCTGGACAGAAGAAGACCAGCTGGTGCTGGAAAAACTGCAGCATGCCAAATGCCCGGTGATTCTGGCGGTTAACAAGGTTGACGAGCTGGAGAACAAACAGGACCTGCTGCCACACCTGGATACCCTGTCGCAGAAGATGGCGTTCGCCACCATCGTACCGATATCTGCCAAGCAGGGCGCTAATGTGGAACAGCTGGAAGCCGAGGTTGAGAAACACATCCCGGCAGGCGTACACATGTACGAAGAAGACCAGCTGACCGATCGCAGTTCCCGCTTTGTCTGCTCTGAAATCGTCCGCGAAAAACTGATGCGTAACCTGGGCGACGAAGTGCCTTACGGCACCACCGTTGAGATCGAAGAGTTCTACTACGACGGCGACGGCCTGCTGGTGATCAGTGCGCTGGTACTGGTGGAGCGAGAAGGGCAGAAGCGGATCGTGATCGGCCCTAAAGGCGAGCGGATGAAAACCATCGGCCGTGATGCCCGTAAAGATATGGAAGGCCTGTTTGATACCCAGGTGCTGCTGAACCTGTGGGTTAAAGTCCGCCGGGGCTGGGCAGACGACGAACGCGCCCTGCGCAGCCTGGGCTATACCGACGTCGACTGAGCCTGATGAACTACCGGGTTGAGGGCCAGGCGGCCTATGTACTGCATAGCCGGCCCTACCGTGATACCAGCCTGCTGGTCGATTTTTTCACCCTGGAGTGGGGCAAGTGTACCGCTGTGGTGAAAGGCGCGCGCAGGCCTAACGCCCGCTTGCGCGGCACCTTGCAGCCCTTCGTGTCGCTACAGAGTGGCTGGCGTGGGCGGCAGGCGCTGAAAACGTTGTCGGGTGCTGACTCGGTGGGTCAGATGCGCTTCCTTAGTGGGAATGCGCTGATTTGTGGGCTCTATGTCAACGAGCTGCTGGAGCGCGTGCTCACCCCCTTTGAGCCTTACCCTAAGCTATTTGTGTACTACCAGTATGTGCTCAACGCCCTGGCCAGTGGTGACGATATAGAAGGTGCCTTACGCACCTTTGAGCGTCACCTGTTGCTGGAAATGGGTTATGAGGTGGATCTGTCACAGGTCCATGACGGTGGCCACTTCCGCTACCAGCCAGGTCAGGGGTTTATCCCGCTGGGCCGTGCGCCGCAAAAACCCGATTCCTGTTATTTCAGTGCAAAGCAGTTGCAGGCCATTGGTGAAGATCACTATGCTTGCGATGACACCCGCCGTGCCGCCAAACGACTGATGCGCATGGCGCTGGAACCCCTGCTGGGGGATAAACCCCTGCGCAGCCGTGACCTATTCAAAAAGCTCAAGGAGTAAGCCGTGATTGAACCGAGCCGCCTGCTGTTAGGTGTAAATATCGACCATGTAGCCACCCTGCGTCAGGCCCGTGGTACCCGCTACCCGGACCCGGTCCATGCGGCAGCACTGGTGGAAGAGGCCGGTGCCGACGGCATCACTATCCACCTGCGTGAAGATCGCCGTCATATCATCGATCGTGATGTCTTCGTGCTCAAAGAAACGCTAAATACCCGCATGAACCTGGAGATGGCCGTCACCGAAGAGATGCTCGCCATCGCTGAGCAGGTCAAACCCGCCTACGTCTGCCTGGTGCCGGAAAAACGCGAAGAGCTGACCACCGAAGGCGGTCTGAATGTGGTCGCTCAGGAAGCAAAAATTACCGAGGCCTGCCAGCGTATGGCCGCCGTTGGGACTCAGGTGTCGCTGTTTATTGATGCCGACACTGCCCAGATAGACGCCGCCGTGCGCTGTGGTGCGCCGGTCATCGAACTGCACACTGGTGCCTACGCCGATGCTGAAAGCTCAGCAGAACAGATCGCCGAGCTGGCGCGTATCCGTGAAGGTGCCGCCTATGCATACGGCAAAGGACTGGTGGTGAACGCTGGCCATGGTCTGAACTACCACAACGTTGAGCAGGTCGCCGAAATTCCTCATCTCAACGAGCTGAACATCGGCCATGGTCTGATCGCCCATGCGGTGTTTGTCGGCCTCAAGCAGGCGGTGGTTGAGATGAAACAGCTGATGCTGGATGCCCAGGCGCGGGTTCGCTAGCCCGATTGGAGCGCGGGCCGCTGGCCCGCATTATCATGGTGCAGGTTTTCACCGGCGCTGATCACCACTACATAGTCTTATACGTCCGCTTTGTGACTCCCGACACGGATCACACCTCGTAAAACCGTTACCCTTTGCGCCCGTTATACAGTACAGCCGTAGAGGGAACGATGTATAAAGATCCGGTAGCAATTAACAGCGAACAGCATAGTCGGTTACGTTTTACTCCGGCTGATAATTTTAGCTTTGCCCGCAGCTTGAGTCATGTGCCTGTTCTGGCGTTTGAGCTTGAGAAGATCGCTGCTCATTATCCTGTAGTATTTGACGCACAAACTGGCTTGCCGATGGCGATTCTGAGTCTGGTTAAAGGTAGCAATGCTTTTCTGGATAAGGACGACAAATGGTATGTGCCTGCGATCCCGGCAGTATGCAGTAGCTATCCC
>JAIBDV010000232.1 GCA_024686055.1 Neptuniibacter sp. | reverse complement strand
TGACATTTTTCTGGGTGGAGAATTTGTACGTCACGTTGGCATACCATTCGTTTACGTCATCGCCCATTTCAGGTTCGATATTGACCAGGCCAACAGCAACCTTGGTGGTTTTAGCAACCGGGACAACAGCGACCAGGTTGTATTCGTCCTGAGTGTCTTCAACGGAGCTGTAGTCAGCAGCCAGAACGGCGAAGCCAGCATCGTAAGCAGCACTGATACCCCAGGTATCTTTGGACTCAGCACCCACCGACGCTTCCTGAGACTGGTAAGCCGCTGCCAGTTCCACGCCTGCAACGGCAGTGGCTGCGAACAGGTCGAAAGATTTGCCATCTTCGCTGGCTTCGCCTTCTGCTTCGATCTCAGTGGAAGCGATGAAGGTGAAGTTTTCCATCTCAACGTCAACACGGATCACGTCATCACCAGAGGTGCCCTGAGCATCGAAGCCGTCTTCAGCTGAACGCAGTTCGTAAGCTGCTTCAACACCAAATTCATCAGTGGCGAAGTTCTGTTTACCGATGGCAACAGCAACGTCACCGAACTGCAGGCCAACGTAAGCCTCTTCCAGCTTGGTGCCGTACTTGTCTTTGCCTTCAGCGGCGTCTTTAAACCCAAAATCCAGCTGACCAAACGCTTTCAGATTATCGCCCAGATCGTAAGTGACGGAGTTTTTCAGTTCCAGGTCGTCAAATTCTACATCCAGTTTCTGATCACTACCTACATCCTGACGCAGCTGGATCTGCCAGTCGCCTTTCAGTTTGTAGGTCAGGCCTTTGCCTTCATAAATAGTTGCAGCACTGGTAGAGCCCGCAGTGGTTGCAGCAGCGATAGCAACAGCCAGAATCAGCTTCTTCATTGTATTTCCCCTGAGCGTGTAAATGAAAAGTTAAGGAATAAAACCTTATTTTTGGCAAATCTATTCTCTGAGTTAATATGAACCCAAGAAAATCTAAAAATATGTTTGTTTGTTTCTATGGATGACTAGCCGCTTACTGGGCTATCCATACTTTGAATTCTGACCTGTTTTTACTGTCGGCCTGGTTATACCAGTATTTAAGCATTTTCAAAGGCATAGATATGTTTGGCTCTATAGCTGACTCAGTTGCCATATTATCTGTAGTGTCAGAATTAACGACAGTGTTTGTTTTTATATCAGAAGCGGGCGCAGGCCGGCTAACCGGAGTTGATGCTTTATAAAATGCGGCAGCAGCATTTGTCTGGTTAAAATCAGCCAGCTCCTGTGCGTAGTTACGGCTAAGCTGAAAGCCTTCTTTGATCAGCGCGGATTGTTTGAATGCAATGGCCTTACCGCTGCTGTCTGACAGTGACCAGTTTCCCTTACGGTTAAAGGCGTCCAGTGCCCGTTGCTTACGGATTACCGGAGCTGACAGGGTAAGTGTCTGATCACTGTTGGCGGTAAATAGCAGTGCGAATGTATGGCTGTGTTCAATATCTGCATCCGCATTGTTCAGCTCAACAGAGTAGCGCGCCAGTAGCTGGTTAGTACCGGTTTCAAGTTTAAGGTTCTTCGAACTGTTGAGATAATCGCTGTCAGATATCAGCTTTCCATTGCGAGCAATGACTGAAATACCATCGTCTATTTTAATTTTAGACTCGGCAAAAACAGTCCCTGTTTCCAGAGTTAATAAAGCAATGGAGCAAAGCGCAATAAATCGCATAAATCTTACCAGTCACTCAGTAATAAAAAGTTTGTGTGGAAAATATAATTATTTATTACGACGTAATGACAGCGCAGCAATAAATATGGTTTGATATTCGCCAGCTTCCTGCTAAAGACGGGTGCATGATAAGTTCGGTTTATTTCAGATATGTTGCAAATAAATTAATGTTCGCTCACGAAGTGTTTTAATACAGGCTGAATAAACCCATAGAGACATCATGCTTATTCTACTATGGCTGAACTCCCAGAGTATTTTATGCTCTGCGTCAGTGCTGGCAGGTTACTGGAGAGAGATATAGCAGGAGGGAGGGGCTTGCAGGTAACGAAGGCAGCCAGGCTGCCTCCGCTGGTCACTGGCTTAGCTGGCGGCCAGCGCCTCTTTCATGGACAGCATAGCGGTAGCTTCCAGCCATGCCATATCCATCGTCTGGTGGGCTTCACAGATGAACCATGGCTCGCGGGAATCCGGTTCCAGCATCACGCCGTGTTTGATCAGGTTATGGGCAAATACGGTGTACAGGTCGCTGTTGGTTTTCTTCCAGTCACGGTAGTTCTGTGGCACATCGCTGCCAAAGTGGACACCGAACATAGAATCAGGCCCGGCAAAACGGTGCTCTACGCCATGGTGGGTGAACACACGGGACAGCAGCTGCTGGATCTCGGCACCCACGCGGCTGACAGTGGCCAGTGCATCGGTATCTTTCAGCAGGGTCAGGGTGGCTTTAGCCGCGCTCAGAGCGATCATGTTAGCCGTGTAAGTGCCGCCGTGGGTTACGCCGCCGTCACCGAAGTTGATCATATCCATCACATCGGCACGGCCACCGAAGGCCGCAACCGGATAACCGTTACCCATCGCTTTAGCGTAAGTGGTCAGGTCGGCATGCACGCCGTACAGCGCCTGTACGCCACCACGGGCAACGCGGAAGCCGGTTTTAACTTCATCAATAATCAGCAGGCTGCCGTTTTTATCACAGGTGTCGCGCAGCAGCTGCATGTACGCAGGGGTGGAAGCGATGCTGCCGCAGTTACCCATAATCGGCTCGATCACGATGGCGGCGATATCATCACCTACGCGGGCGAATACATCAGCCAGGGCATCAGCATCGTTAAGGGCGATGGTTTCCAGGTGCTCACGGCTGCTTTCCGGGATACCAGCACCGAACGGCTTGATCTCAGGGGCCGTACCAGAGCTGGCGTCCCAGTTATCAACATCGGGCTTCCACATCATCTCGTCGTACAGGCCGTGGAAACCGCCCTCAACCACCACAATTTTATTGCGGCTGGTAAAGCCACGGGCAACACGCACCGCACCCAGCACCGCTTCGGTGCCGGAGTTGGCGAAGCGCATTTTTTCGATATTCGGGCACAGTTCCTTCACCAGCTCGACAACTTCAGAGTCCAGCGCAGTGGAGAAGCCACAGAGGGTACCAGTGTTGGTGATCGCCTTGATGACCTCCTGATCAACCCGGTTGTCGCGGTAGCCCAGAATGATCGGGCCATAGGCCAGACGGAAGTCCACATACTGTTTGTCATCAGCATCGGTGAGGGTGCAGCCTTCCATGCTTTTGACAAAAACGGTGTTGTCTTCGCCCCAGTAGCGGTAGCTGTCTGCTACGCCCATTGGCATGTTGGTGTGGGCCTGTTCCAGCAGGGTGGCGCGGCTGGTTTTGTGTGAATCAGTCATGGTGTGTGTCTTTCCGCATGGGGCAATAAGTCTGTGTGAAAGTGCGAGGCTGAGGGTCGCTCAGGCCATCGCGCGCGGATATTACTCTGTTGGGCGGGCTATCGCCAGTGGCTAAACTGATAAGTACACAGGGAGTTTGATCTGGATGAAAATACGCGATGGTGAGTAAACCCATACGCCAGCCCTGGTATATAACGCAACTCAGGGTATCGTGTGGGGCGGGGCAATTAATGGTGATCTGGATAACAGCAAGAGGGAGTTTATTTGATGACTGATAAAAGCGTTAAAAAACGTGACTGGCTATTTGGGTCACTCATTGTGGCAGGGCTGGGCTTTATGCTGCTGGCCAGGCCTGTTGTCTTTACACCGCAACCGGCGAAAGTTGAACAGGCTCAGTTACCCGACAATGTCAAAACTCAGCTACGTCAACCATCAGGGACGCCGGTTCACGGGATTGATGTATCCCATTATCAGGGCAACATCGACTGGCCTGCCGTGGCGGCGGCTAATATAGATTTTGCCTATATGAAAGCGACCGATGGCATTACCTATACGGACCCAGCGTTCGACACCAATGTAGCGTCAGCGGCCAGTACGCAGCTGAAACTGGGTGCCTATCACTTCTTCGAAGCCGATGACGATCCGCAGCAACAGCTGGCCAACTTCCTGAATGCCATCAAAGGCAAACCACTGTCGCTGACGCCCATGGTCGATGTCGAGGTGACGGATAATCAGTCGGTAAGTCAGATCAAAAGTCGGCTGACACAGTTTTTACAGCAACTGGAACAGGCGACCGGGTGTGCACCACTGATCTATTCCTATAGTAGTTTCTGGCAAACGAATATTGGCCCGGATTTTAATCGCTACCCATTCTGGCTGGCCGACTACGCAGCAAAGCCGTCGCCACCGGAGGGGGTTAAAAACTGGCAGATATGGCAGTACTCGGAACAAGGCAAGGTGGCGGGTATTGAAGCTCCGGTCGATATGGACGTGATACTCGATGGTGCGCCTCGGCTGGCGCAGCTGGCGTGTGACTATCAGGCAGTACGCTGAGGGACGATATTATGAGTAACCTGAACACAGTTAAGGCGACATCAACCGTTAACCGCACCGCGCTGGTTGCCAGCATTTTTCTGGTAATTGCCTTATGGCTGTTACATAGCCAGCAGCTCTCGGGTGTTACCCAGTGGTTCTCACAGGAGCAGCTGTACCAGCAAAATCAGCAGTACCTTGAACACACCAGAGCCCAGGCCCAGCAGGATTTCTCCAGATTAGCAGCCTTGACCGGGCTGCTGGAAGTGGCTCAAAGCAGTCAGATAGGGGTGTCTTTTATTGCTGATTTTAATGTTGATGTGGGTAACGCCCTGGCTGCTCTTACCCGGTTGCTTGAGCGTGGCAGTGAGGTGGCAATGGCCTCTGCTGCAACCCTTATGGTGCTAAGCCTGGTCTCTGACACTGCAGATGCTATCTCGCCTGCAATCTTGCAGGTAACGCTTATCGTGGCGCTTGTCTGGCAGTTGATGCGGTTGTTTGGCGGCGCTGAACAGCACCAGATCCCGGTGCGAGAGGCCACCGGGTTGCTGTTTTCTGTCTATCTGGTGCTACATCTGGCGTTGCCCTACAGCCTGCATCTGGCGCAGGGGATCAGCCATAACGTCAGTGCGGATTTACGTCAGACCAACCGCCAGTCCCTGTCTGATATGCATTTGCAGTTATTTGATAAGTCAGGCGGGAAAGATCTGAAGCACAGTGCAGAAAACAGTGTCGATAAATTGAAAAAACTGTCCAGCGATCATATCAATCATAAGGTTAGTAACCTGTCTAGCTATGTGATCAACACATTAACACTGGCACTGTTTGATCTGGTGCTCCTGCCGGGCGTGCTGCTCTTTATGCTCTACCGGGCGGTGCTATTGCTCAGCCGTCATACTGTCAGCCTGGTGGATGACAAGGCGTCATCGCGATAATTTGACTGTCCCTGTCGGCACCTGCCTTCAAAGTGTAACGCTGTGCCTGCTCAACGGGTGTCGATACCTTCATCCTCGACGCTTCCTGTTATTGGCTGAGTCTGGCACGCCTTCGTACTGTTATTTGAACGAACTGGCAGGGGATCTGGTTGTCTTCTACTTATGTACTACGCTGAGTTTAGTTG
>JAIBDV010000147.1 GCA_024686055.1 Neptuniibacter sp. | reverse complement strand
GGCCACCCTCTTTAGCAGCATACAGGGCTTCATCTGCTGTTTTCATGACATCCATCGGGCCTTGATGGTGGTCAGTTTTTTCTGCCACGCCAATACTGATCTCTACGTGTACGATCGCGGTTTCAGGCTCGCTGTTGCGATGCTCTTTCCCTTCCGTGTTGTCGTCAGGGCGATCTTTATTGCGGATATGCATCTGATAATGTGCGATACGCTCACGCACTTCTTCCAGGTACATCATGCATTCCTGTTCGCTTTTCCCCGCAAATACAACGGTGAATTCTTCACCCCCGTAACGGAATGCTTTACCTCCACCAGACACTTTATTTATCTGGGAGGCCACCATTCGTAACACCTGATCACCGATGTCGTGGCCATAGGTGTCGTTGAATTTCTTGAAGTGGTCGACATCCATCATGGCGACAGAGTAGTGACGGCCCAGCGTCGCAAATTTGGTCATTAATGCCCGGCGGGCGGGAATTCCCGTCAGTTCATCCAGGTAGGCCATATCGTGCGAGGTCTGCATGACGGAAATACAGAGGGCGATCAGAGAGGCCGATACAAAGAGAGAGGAGGCGAGTGGCTTATCAAACAATGCGAGCAGGAGGGCGGCGGAGAACAGTGAACTCAGGATGGCAGCTTCGGTGTAAGTTTTGCGAAACCACATAGCCAGTCCGGCAGGGATCAGTGCCAGGCTCAAAATAATGGTGGCTGCCTGGCTGAGATAGAGATCATGCCTGAGCATTTCCAGGGTGATCATCGGCAGGTCGGCAAGCAGGTAACCCAGACTGCGGTTTTCCCAGGAAATATAAAGCAGCAGATAGGTAATAACGACCCCTGCAATTCGGGATATGCCATAGGGGGTAATGAGACCGCGCTCCTGATAGGCGGCAATCAGGCCTGTATGTATAGGTAGTAGCAGTGACAGCAAGCTGAACAGCACGTAGGTGTGCGCCTCATCAAGCGAGGTTTGCAGACCGGTTTGAATAAGAAAGTACGCACAGCAGAGATTGAGCGCCCCCAGGACAACCTGGCTGCGGTTAAACCCATAACCGAGCAGCGCTGCGACCAGTGTGAGCAGGTAGGGGATCAGGGTAATGACTGTCTGGTACTCGGTTGCCAGGCTTCCGGCAATATTGAGCAGCAGTGCTGCACCGGCAAGTAAGAGAAGAGACGGAATCAGGAGGAATAGGCGAGCAGCCAAGTGAATACCCTATAATATCAATGGCGATAATTCAGGGTTGCACAATACCATAATGCTGCGTGAAGGTATTGATAGAACAACGCTTTTAGATAAATTAGCGCTATAGCGATGTACGGTGGGGATGAAGCAGGTGTATTACGTAGGCCCTGGCAATACACCTGTTTTAATTAAGGTAGAGTACTGTTTGGTTTTTGAATAAATCCTCAGGATCTTGTTGGTAGATGCTTAAATCCAAGCAGGCGAGCAAAGGTGAAGGCCAGGCACCAGCCGCTGAACGCTGACTGTGCCAGGCTGGCGCCGATGATGGCTGTCGCAATCAGAATCTGCTGTGGCATTTCCAGTAACACAACGGAACTGACAGTACCCAGAATCAATAACCCGGCAATGATATGAACACCTTGATTAACGCTCATGCCTTTCGTTGAGGAAGGTTCTGGCTTCAGTCCAAGCTTACTGAAAATACTCACAGCAGGGCACCAGCGGGTAAAACCAGATTGCAGCAGGTTCAGCCCCACAAAGCCTGTCAGGTAATACCAGTACGGCGTAAAGGAGTAGCCTAGCCACAGGCTGATTAGAATGACACTACCTGCCATCAGGCGGAGTGCAGCATTAATAGTCATAAATAGAAGTCTCTGTATTGCAGCAGAAAACGCCAGTATATTTTACTTTACTAATATTTAATATAGAGAGTTTTGCGCCACGCCCAGGTTTGTGTTGGTGATATCCCCGTGTCTCAATGGCTAATAAATATGGTGGGTACGCTCACCTTTACGCTATCTTGCAAGGGGGAGTCGGGACTGCTATTCCTGACACTGGACTCACAGCATCAATCTGGAGTAAGGGATGTTCAAAAGAATACTGGTACATCTGACACCGCAATCGGACAAAGCCTGGCTGGTCTCACGGCTGGCACCGCTGGCTGCCTTACTTGGCGCCCATGTCGAGTTATTTACCTGTGGCTATAACCGCTCACTCAAACAGAACCATATGTTTGATAAGGAAGGCGAGCTACATGCTGAGCATAGTTATATCAAACAGTGCGAAAACCGACTGGAAAAGCTGACCCCACCGCTGGCAATGATGGGTGTTGAGGTCGGGGTTGATGCGTGCTGGGACAGTCATACTGTGGACGGTATTTTGCAGAAAGCTGAGCGCTATGATGCCGATCTTATTATTGTTGAGTTGAAAGAGCACAGTCTGCTGGAGCGGGTTTTTGGTGAGATGGAGGCTGACCTGGCACGTCGTAGCCCTCGACCTGTGTTGATGATGTGTGAGCGGGAATGGGCTGAGCTGCCGCTGATTGCAGCTGGCGTTGATCCGTTCCACGAAGACAACCAGACACATCCATTGGACCAGCAGGTGTTGACGTCGCTGGCTGAGGTAGCGGACTCACTTAATGGCACACCTCGGGTATTACACAGTATTCATACATTGCCCCATGCTGCTATTTTTGATGAGCATGTCGTGACGGACTATAACGCGCTGAAAGAGCACGTTAGTGAAGAGCATCATGCGGTGGTGGATGAGCTGGTCAAGCAGAGCCCGCTTGCCGATGAAACGCCGATTCATTACCTCAGTGGTGAAGCGCATGTCATGTTGCCGCGCTACGCTGAAGAGAATCAGCTGGACTTGCTGATACTGGGTTTTGCCGAACACAGCCGGCTGGACCGATTACTGAGTAATGATATGGTTGCCCGGATAATGGATGACATGCCCTGTGATCTGCTCGTCGTCAAATGAGCGGGCGCGCTGTTGAGACGACAGCGCGCCGGTGTTGATCAGAGCGTAAATTCGGCAAAAATAGGGGCGTGATCTGAAGGCTTATCCATCGCCCTGATCTCGTAATCTACGCCCGCGTTAGTGCATTTCTCCATCAATACATCGGTGGTAAGAATGGCATCGATGCGCAGGCCGCGTTTGGGTTCTCTGTCAAAGGCGCGTGAGCGGTAGTCAAACCAGCTGAAAGTGTCACTGTTATCCGGGTGCAGAGTACGGAAGCTGTCTTTTAACCCCCAGCTCAGTAGCCTGGCCAGCCATTCGCGCTCGACCGGCTGGAAGCTCGATTTACCATCGCGTAGCCAGCGTTTGCGGTTGGGCTCGCCAATACCGATATCACAATCCTGGGGTGAAATGTTCAGATCGCCCATCACCACCAACTGCGCGCTGGCATCGCACTGTTGTTCCAGATGGGTTTGCAGGTCGGCGTAGAATTTTTGCTTGGCCGGGAATTTGGTTTCATGGGCGATATTTTCCCCCTGGGGGAAGTAACCATTGATAACCGTAACGATAGAGCCATCACTGGCTTCGTAGTCGCCAATAATCATCCGGCGCTGGGCATCGTCTTCATCACTGACAAAGCCTTTCTGCAGTTTAACCGGCGGCTTCTTCGAAATCAGGCAGACCCCGTAGTGGCCTTTCTGACCGTGGTATTCCACGTGGTAGCCCATCGCCTCAACGTCGGTCAATGGGAACTGCTCATCCACCACCTTGGTTTCCTGCAGGCCGATAACATCTGGCTGGTACTTGTCGATGACCGCAGCCAGCTGGTGCAGGCGTGAGCGCAGGCCGTTCACATTGAAGCAGACCAGTTTCATAGGGGAGGCTCTCCACAGAAAAACGCCAGTGTATCATTGGTTTATCGTTCGATGTATTGGCTGTGTCTATCAATAAAGTTAATGAACTCTATTGGCTAAATGGCGTCACAGCGGGTACCTTTAGCCTCTATATCGGGCCTGCAGGCCAAGCCGCAGTACCCGCAAATTATTCAGGGATTCTCAGGAGTGAAACGTGTCAGAATTTGACTTTGACCTGTTTGTAATCGGTGCCGGTTCCGGCGGTGTGCGTGCCAGCCGTATGGCGGCGGCGATGGGGGTACGTGTTGCGGTAGCGGAAGACCGTTACCTGGGCGGTACCTGCGTAAACGTGGGCTGTGTGCCGAAGAAACTGTTTGTCTATGCCTCACACTATGCTGAAAGCTTTGCTGAAGCGCAGGGGTTTGGTCTGACCAGCGGCGATATCAGTTTTGACTGGCCGACCTTGCGGGATAATAAAACCCGCGAAATTGAGCGTCTGAATGGTATCTACAACAACATGCTGGTTAACTCGGGCTGCACACTGATTGACGGTCGTGCCACCCTGGTGGATGCGCACACTGTTGCAGTAGGTGATACGACCTATACGGCTGAACGTATTTTAGTGGCGGTCGGCGGCTGGCCTAACATTCCGCAGTTCCCAGGTAATGAGCATGTCATTAGCTCCAATGAAGTGTTCTTCCTGGAAGAGTTTCCCAAGCGGGCGCTGGTTGTGGGCGGTGGTTATATCGCGGTTGAGTTTGCTGGCATCTTTGCCGGGCTGGGCGCACAGACCAGTCTGATCTACCGTGGCGATATGTTCCTGCGTGGCTTCGATAATGAAGTGCGTGAGTTTACCGCCCAGGAAGTGGCCAAAAAACACGTTGATCTGCGTTTTAATACCAACATTGAGAAAATTGAAAAAGCAGCTGATGGCACGTTGACGGCTCATCTGACGGATGGCAGCACCGTTGAAGCTGACTGCATCATGTATGCGACCGGCCGGGTGCCCAACGTGGCTAATCTGGGGCTGGAGGCGCTGGGTATCGAACAGGGTAAAAACGGTGCGATTGCCGTGAATGATCAGTTCCAGACCAGTGTACCGTCGGTCTATGCCATTGGTGATGTTATTGATCGTGTGCAGCTGACGCCGGTAGCGCTGGCCGAAGGGATGGTGCTGGTACGTAATCTGTATGGCAACCAGAATCAGCAGGTTGATTATGACCTGATTCCGACAGCGGTGTTCTGCCAGCCAAACATTGGTACGGTGGGCCTGACTGAAGAGCAGGCACGTGAACAGTACAGCAATATTGATATCTACAAATCAGACTTCCGGGCGATGAAACACACCCTCAGTGGCAGTGATGAGCGTACCTTGATGAAGATGATTGTCGACCGTGACAGCGACAAGGTACTGGGTGTGCATATGGTCGGGCCTGAGGCCGGTGAGATCATTCAGGGGATCGGTATTGCCCTGAAGGCGGGTGCCACCAAAGCAGTGTTTGATTCCACCATCGGTATTCATCCGACGGCAGCGGAAGAATTTGTGACGATGCGTGAGCCCGCGCGTTAACGTACAGCTCTGAGCCTGTCGGGCGTAAGATAAAAACCAGTGACCTTGTCACTGGTTTTTTGCTATCTGGCCAGCGCTTATAGCGCTGGGCAGAACATATCATGCAGAGTGTGGATGATCCGCTTCGCGGTATCACCCTCCAGCGAGTAGAAGATCGTCTGTGACTCACGGCGGGTCTTCACCAGGCCATCTTTGCGCAATACCGCCAGATGTTGAGACAGGGCTGACTGGCTCAGATCCAGGCAGCGGTTCAGTTCGGAAACTGACAATTCACCGCTATCCAGGTGACACAGAATCAGCAGCCGGCTTTCATTACCAAGCGCTTTCATCAGCTTGGCCGCGCGGCCAGCGTTCTCGCGCATCATCTCCAGCGTTTGCGGGTCCATATCGTTTGTCTCGGTCGCTTGCACGTCGTTCAATTGAGCACTCCATGAGTGTGGGTGTATCAATCACAGGGTTGGTTCAGGACTGTGTTACCCGTGCTGCCAGCAGCCTCTATGGGCCGTTCAGCCAGCAAGTCCTTCATTTTCAGGCCGTACACAGGCGGCCTGAAAACCATCCTGATAAACGAAAGATCACCGGTTATCGTTATATTTGAGATTTCCTCTTACCGATCAGCAGTTTAAAGCATCACTTTTTCAATCTCAATTTACTAATATATCCTGTTGTAATATTAGATGGATCTAATTTACTATTGGCTTATTAATGACCTGTCCATTCGAGGATAGCAGGCTTGTACGCGGTGGTGTTGATCTGAGCCGGTTCCTGCATAGGTTATCTCTCCAATCTGGCTGAAAGGAGTCACTTGATGCTGTTGCAAGATCGCTTGATCGCGTTTTCCATTGATCGACCCAAGTGGGTGTTTTATTTGCTGCTGGCTTTATGTGTGCTGGCGGCGGTGCAAATTCCATCAATCAAGGTCGATACCGACCCCGAAAATATGCTTCCCCACGATCAGGCGGATCGTGTTTACCATGACCAGGTGAAGGAGCGATTCTCGCTATACGACATGATTGTCGTCGGGCTGGTGGATGAAGCCGGGGTGTATACACCGGATACACTGACCGACCTGCATACCCTGTCTCAGGCCATTGGCCAGATGGACGGTGTGGTACAGCAGGATCTGATGGCGCTGGATCGGGTGGATAACATCAGCCAGCAGGGGCCTGGTACTCTTCGCTTTGAGTGGATGATGAAAACCGCGCCGCAGACTCAACAGCAGGCGGATGCGATCCAGGCAGCGGTTGAGCGCTTGCCACTGCTGAATAACACCCTGGTGTCGGCAGATGGTAAGGCGACGGCGGTGTATGTACCGATTGTCAGTAAATCAGAGAGCTATCGGCTGTCGCAGGAAATTCAGGCGGTTGTCGATACCCTGAAAAAACCGGACCAGTTCTACATGGCAGGCTTGCCGGTCGCGGAAGATACCTTCGGCGTGGAGATGTTTCTGCAGATGGCGGTGTCCGCACCGCTGGCTGGGCTGATGATCTTTATCCTGATGTGGGTGTTCTTCCGTTCAATGCTGCTGATCAGTGCGGCAATGATCGTGGCGATGGCGTCGGTGATTGTTACCATGGGGTTGCTGATTGGTCAGGGCTATACCGTCCATATCATGAGCTCGATGATCCCGATCTTCCTGATGCCCATTGCGGTGGTGGATTCGGTGCATATTCTGTCAGAATTCGCTGACCGTTATAAGCCAGGGGAAGACCCGCGGGCGGCGTTAAAAGAGGTGGTTGGTCATCTGTTCACGCCGATGCTGTTTACCTCGATCACCTCAGCGGTAGGCTTTGCTTCTCTGGCATTTACCCCGATCCCACCGGTGCAGATTTTTGGTCTGCATGTGGCGTTCGGTATCCTGTTTGCGTTTATTGTAACCGTGGTGCTGGTGCCTG
>JAIBDV010000286.1 GCA_024686055.1 Neptuniibacter sp. | reverse complement strand
TTAGTAACCTGTCTAGCTATGTGATCAACACATTAACACTGGCACTGTTTGATCTGGTGCTCCTGCCGGGCGTGCTGCTCTTTATGCTCTACCGGGCGGTGCTATTGCTCAGCCGTCATGCTGTCAGCCTGGTGGATGATGAAGCGTCATCACGGTAATTTGACTGCAGCTGCCTTCAAAGTGTAATGCTGTTGCCTGCTCAACGGGTTTGGCCACCCTCATCTTCGGCGCTTCCTGTTATTGGTGGAGTCGAAGGTGAGTGATGCCGACGTCAGGGTGCAGGCCTCAGGTTTTTGTTTTGCTGGTGCGAGTCTGGCACGCCTTCGTACTGCTATTTGAACGAACTGGCAGGGGATCTGGTTGTCTTCTACTTATGTACTACGCTGAGTTTAGTTGGCTAGACAAAAGTAGGAGGGTGGCGGATGCTGAACCCTGTACGTCGATTGTTACTGACAGCCCTGTGTACCGTTGCCCCAATAGCCTCTGCAGCTTCGGTACACGCCGTCGTCAGTGTTAAGGTCATTGCTGCACAGCCTGGCATTGCGTTTGTGGAAGTGAAGCCAGAACAGCAGACTGCTGCTAACACACAGGTGGCCCGTGCGTTGTTTGAGGGCTGCGATGAACAGTGGTCCCGGCTTGGTGTAAAAAGAAACTCTGCAGATGAGTCTGAGCTGTTAATCGTTGCCGTCCGTGCCGAGCACCCGCCAGCGGGCTGTGGCCGTGCATTGAAACTGTACAGCCGAGGACGGGTGATTAATATTGAAAGCCAGCAGCAGGATGTAGACGGCATTCAAATGATGACGATTAAAATGCACTACTAACCGATACGACTACCGATAGCGGACCACCTTTCCCCCCCTCTATTTTCATATCCTTGCTCTCACGGCACCGGGTTTACAGAACCTGCACGTACGTCTTACTTACCGACAGGCCTTACTTCGGCTGATCAAACTGTCTAACCTGTTTACTCGGTGGCAGACTGGATCGGATAATCCCATGTGCCTGCGATGTTTCGTTTGCGAGGAACCTATGAAGAAAGCCGACAATCTGTTCAGTGCGTTACCAGACGCATTGAGTCAGGAAATATTTACTGATCTGCTCCAACACAAAAACCTGCGTATTGAACGGATACTGTCCCAGGGGCAGACATCGCCGGAAACGGGCTGGTATGACCAGGATGAGAACGAGTGGGTGCTGGTGGTTCAGGGGGCGGGAACACTGGAGTTTGAAAGTGGTGAGGCCGTGACGTTACGCACGGGTGATCACCTGAATATACCGGCACACTGCCGACATAAGGTTAGCTGGACCGACCCAGATCAGGTTACGGTATGGCTGGCGGTTTTCTATCAGTAAATACTATGGCTGAGTCCCGTTCATCCCGAGTGCGGTGTCCAGTTATTGAGTACCAGTTTGACCAGTTGCCCCAGCTGTTCGCTGGCCGTTGAAGGCTGTCCCTCGGCGTCGTTTAGCGGCCAGCCACAGTTGATGCGAAAGCAGTCAGCGTAGTAATCCAGCGTACTGAAGTCAGCGCCGATGCGGATATCCAGATTTTGCCGCTCAGCCTGTTGTGCCAGCGCAACGCTATCCAGCCCTGGCAACTGTATCCAGAGCACCAGCCCACCCTGAGGGGCGCTGATGCGGACCGTATCGGGCAGGTTGGCGATCATATAATCACGATAATCAGCCACTTGCCGCGCCAGCTGGGGCCGCAATGCGTTGAGGTGGCGGTGGTATTGATCACTGCTGATAAAATCCGCTACCGCCAGCTGAATGGGTGAGCTGACGCCGTAACTTTCTCGCAACCTCTGCTGTTGGTAGGCCTCAAAATAGCGGCCGGGCAGACACCAGCCCAGCCGGTAACCGGCACTCAGGGTTTTAGAGACCGAACCGCACCAGAGCAGATAGCCCTCACGGTCCCAGTGTTGCGCGGGTACTGGTGGCGTGCGCTGGTAGCCCAGTTCCAGATAGATATCGTCTTCGATCACCGGCACCCGATAGCGGGCAGCCAGTTGCGCCAGCTGCTGTTTCTGGTCGGCACTGAGGGTGATCCCGGTGGGGTTCATATGGCTGCAATTGAACAGCCCCGCCTGAATACTTCCTTGCTGCATATGCCGCTCCAGCTGGCGCAGATCTATCCCCTCGGCGGTTGATGGTATCTCCACGACCTGCCGCTGCATCTGGGCCAGCAACTGCAGCAGGCCACTGAAGCAGGGCGAGCTGATCGCCACGGCATCACCGGGACGGGTCGTCACTTCAATGGCGGTTCGTACCGCATCGATGCAACCATTGGTTACCACCAGGGCTTGCTCCGAGAAGTGAAAATCGTAGCGGCTGAAGTGCTTACTTAACGCCCGTCGCAGGGCCAGTTCACCCTGCGCCTGCGGGTAGAGATGCACCTGCGCGCCTTGCTGCCGACTGGCCCGGCGCAGGCTGCGCTGCAGCGCGGCGGTGGGTAACAGTGTTGATGCCAGCAGAGACAAACCCAGCGGGCCGGGTTCCGTTACATGGCGGCGATTATGCGTGGCTATCGGGTCTGCAGTGCGGCTGGTAAACGTCGGCAGGTGTGGTGTTTGCTCTGCCAGCAGCGGCTGGGCGGCAAAAAATCCAGACTGAGGCTGCGCCCGTGCCCAGCCCAGTTCTTCCAGCCGGTGATAGCAGTTCAGCGCGGTGGTCAGGCTGACCTCGTACTGAGCCGCCAGGCGGCGTAACGATGGCAGTCGCTGGCCCGGCTGCAGACGCCGGTGCTGAATATCCTCAATAAACTTCTCGGCCAGTTGCTTATAGCGCATCAGGGACTCTCCGGGCAGAACACAGATTGATTGGTAAACTGTACACTTTTTTATATCAAAAATTGAATATGTTTCTTTTTTTCTGCATCGCTAATACTGCTGCCATATCAACAGGAGTATTCGATATGCGGTACAGAGATTTGGTGTTGGGCGTTATGGTAATGGCGGTTTGGGGCTTCAACTTCATTGTGATCAAGATAGGGGTCGAGCAGCTGGACCCCCTGCTGCTGACGGCACTGCGGTTTGCAGCAGCGGCACTGCCAGCCGTATTTTTTGTGCGCCGGCCCCCTGTGGCCTGGCGCTATATTTTTGCGTATGGGCTGGTATTTGGCACCGGCGTCTGGGGGATGGTGACGTTCTCGGTGTCCGCCGGGCTATCGCCGGGGATGGCGTCGTTACTGCTACAGATGAATGTAGCAATCAGCATGCTGATCGGCTGGTTTTGGTTGAATGAACAACTAAGCGGGCAGAAACTGGTAGGCGCTGCGTTGGCGATGTGTGGCCTGCTGCTCAGTTTGCTGATCGAGGATGGCACGGTAACGGCTACCGGGCTTGGGCTGGTGCTGATGGGTGCCATCTGCTGGAGTTTAAGCGGCCTCATCATGAAAGCCGCCCGGACCGATCAGGTATTCAGTTTTATTGTTTGGGGCTTACTGTTTGCACCGTTGCCGCTGTTACTGCTGGCATACCTGCAGCAGGGGGCGGCAGTGTTCAGCCCGCTGATGAATGGGCTAAACAGCAATGCGATCATCTCTATTCTGTTTCAGGCCTGGCCAACCACTTTGCTGGGCTACTGGCTTTGGAACCGCCTGATCGTCGCTTATCCGCTTTCTACCGTCGCTCCGCTCACCCTGCTGGTGCCGGTGTTCGGGCTGCTTTCCAGCTGGCTGGTGTATCAGGAGCCGATGGGTGATCTGAAAATCACCTCAGCAGCATTGATCATCGCGGGCCTGGTGGTGGGTACACTGAAAATTAAAGTGTTGACGGGCTGGCTGAAACGATACGTTCAGCCCTCTTCCTGATCGGTGCGCAGGGCCATGGCTGCTTTGACGGCGACCACACATGGCCTTGTCGATTTTTCGGGCGGAGTAAACGCGACGGCAGATAATTCCTCGGTTCCGTTATGATACTAGCGACTGGCCAGGCCGTTACAACGTAGCGGCTAACCAAAGAAGGCAGCCGGACTCAGCGAAAATGGATGCTGTTGCGAGGCGTCAGGCTTATTAGCAAACGGAGATGTTATGCATTGTCACCAAGAGAAAAATAAAGGCAGAGTTGCCCTCATCACGGGTTCAACATCAGGGATTGGTAAAGCGATTGCACTACAGCTCGCCGAAGATGGATTTACGGTTGTCTTGCATTCTCGATCATCCGTCATGGAAGGTGAAAACTTAGCTAAATCTCTTCCAGGCGCAACATATTTTCAAGCCGGTTTGTCCGATCAGACTCAAGCAAAAGGGCTCATTGCTGAAGTTCTACACCAGCATGGAAGGCTGGATGTACTGGTCAATAATGCCGGAATAAATGCGATGATTCCCCATGGCTCACTAAAAGAAGCAACGGCAGACGTGTGGCGTGATCTTTACGAAGTCAATGTCATTGCGCCATGGACTCTGATCTCAGAGGCAGAGCAGGCACTTAAAGACGCCTCAACGCCAGAGTGCGCCAGTAGCATTATCAATATCAGCTCACATGCCGGTGTGCGTCCAAAAGGTGCTTCCATCCCTTATGCCGCCAGTAAATCTGCGCTTAATCATATGACGCAACTTTTGGCTCTGACCCTGTCTCCTGATATTCGAGTCAACGCAATTGCTCCAGGCCTTGTCGATACTCCGATGACGGCAAGCTGGGTAGAGGCACACAAGCTCTGGAAAGAAAAATCTCCAATGAAGCGGGGTGCGAAGCCAGGTGAAATCGCACATACCGCTTCAATGCTTGTTGCTAGCAGTTACCTGACCGGTGAAATCATTCTCTCTGATGGTGGGCTCAACCTGACGTAGC
>JAIBDV010000118.1 GCA_024686055.1 Neptuniibacter sp. | reverse complement strand
GCTGATTTAGTTGCAGCAGTTTTTCACCCTTACGGGCGAAACGTTGCAACAGGCTTTCCAGCAGCGCCTCTGCCGGGAAGGGCAGGTGGTCAGCGATGGCACCCAGCATGATACTGTTAACCAGTCGGCGGTCGCCCAGCTCGATGGCGGCGTGGCCTGCATCGTAGTGGTGCAGGGTGAGAGGCAATCTGGCCATGTCGGCCATTGGGTTGTCCGGGTAGTCGAACAGGCCGATCGAGACAACGGGGGGCTCCTGAGCGAAGGTGTTCACCATCGCCATGCCGTCGGGTTGCAGGTGGCTGCTCCAGCGCAGGGCCTCGGCAGGTTCGAAAGCCAGCAGGATTTCGGCTTCACCTGGCGGGATGGAGGGGGACAGGACTTTTTCGCCAAAGCGCACATGGGAGGTGACCACGCCACCCCGTTGGGCCATGCCAGCGACTTCGGTTTTCTTTACATCCAGCCCCATGGCCAGCGCGGTGCTGGCGATGATATCGGCGGCGGTCATGACGCCCTGGCCGCCGATGCCAGCGACCAGAATATTGGTGACTACTGATTCACTCATTTCACTTCTACCGCATTGATGGCGTTAGTGTTGATGGCCGGAACGATGGCATCCGGGGCGCAAGTGCCGGTGCACAGGTCACAGCCGGTACAGGCGGCGGTGTCGATCTTGACGAAGGACAACTCTTTTTCGCGGCCATTGGGTTTGATCACGGTTTCACGCCGTTCCACCAGAATCGCCGGGCAGCCGACATCCAGACAGTTGGAACAACCGGTGCACTTGTCCAGATCGACTTTTAGCGGTGGCAGCTGGCTGTAGCGCTCGGTCAGCACACAGGGCTGGTTGGTGATGATCACCGATGGACCTTCGACTTTGGTTTCGCTGCGCAGGGCTTTGAACAGAGTCGGCAGCTCGTAGGGGTTTAGCTCGGTAATCCGCTCTGGTTTAACCCCGAGTGCTTCACAGAGTTTGCGAAAATCAACCTGGCAGGTCTCTTCGCCACGCAGGTTAAGTCCGGAGGAAGGGGCATTCTGGCCACCGGTCATCCCTACGGCACGGTTATCCAGCAACAGCACGGTGACATTAGCGTTGTTGTAGGTGATATCCAGCATGCCCTGCATCCCCATGTGCAGGAAGGTAGAGTCACCGATGACGGCGATAACGTTTTTCTTCTCATCGCCAGGTGCCCGGCCCTTATCCAGCCCGACAGCCATCGACAGTGAGGCCCCCATGCTGATGCAAGTGTCCAGTGCGTTCCATGGGTGGCCGGCACCCAGGGTGTAGCAGCCGATATCACCGGAGATAATGGTGTTACGCAGGTGTGCCAGGCAGTAGTAAATGCCCAGATGCGGGCAGGCAACACACATGGTGGGCGGCCGAGGGAAGACTTCAGCGGTGGGGATCAGGCTGGCGCTTTTTAGTTCGATGCCGATCAGGCTGGACAGCTCCGGGCGTAGTACCGCCGGGGTCAGTTCGCCAATGCGGGGCAGCAGATCTTTACCCTTGAGAGTAATGCCAGCGGCTTTGAGTTCGGTTTCCAGCAGCGGCTCGACCTCTTCGACCACCACCAGTGTTTCAACGCTGTCCGCGAACGCGCGGATACGTTCGATGGGTGCGGGGTGGCTGAAGCCCAGCTTGAACACCGGTGCATTCGGGAAGGCTTCTTTTACATGGTAGTAAGCCGCGCCAGAGGTGACGATGCCCATGCGTGGATCACTGCCGGGATCTATGCGGTTTAGCTCGCTCTGCTCGGCGAAATCTTTGAGGATGCCATCGCGCGCCAGCATCTTAGGAATCCGATGTCGGGCGTTGCCAGGCACCATGACAAAACGGGCCGGGTCTTTCTGAAAGCCGCTGACTTCATGTTGCACCGCGGGTTCAGCCACCACCACGCCTTTGACATGGCAGATACGGGTGGTCAGGCGGACGATGACCGGCACCTCAAACTGTTCGGAGATATCAAAGGCGGCACGGGTCAGCTGATAGGCCTCCTGGGCGTCAGAGGGCTCCAGTACTGGCAGATGGGCAAAGCGACCCCAGTAGCGGGAGTCCTGCTCGTTCTGCGAGGATGACAGGCCAACATCATCGGCCACCACGATGACCAGCCCGCCCACAGCGCCGATCAGGGTCTGGGTCATCAGGGCGTCGGAGGCGACGTTAAGGCCCACATGTTTCATGGCACACAGTGCGCGGCTGCCTGACATTGAGGCACCGATGGCGACTTCCAGTGAGACTTTTTCGTTGATGGACCATTCGGCGTAGAGGTCGGAATAGTTGGCGACGTATTCCAGAATTTCAGTAGACGGGGTGCCCGGATAGGCAGCAGCGACTCGACAACCGGCATCGCGAGCGGCCTGAGCCACCGCTTCATTACCGGAGATAAACTGGCGTTGAGTCGCCGTAACAGGATTTACGGCATTCAATGTCCTGGCTCCTTAAAGGGGTATGCACGGCGTTTGTTATCAGTGTTGTAAGAGCGGTGCTGGCAGAGTGAACCGGGTGATTCCTCGGCTTTTTTATAGTGCGCATACCTGCGATCGTTGGGATCTGTTCTTGTCAAAACGTCCCGAGTCTACCGAGCGGTTGAAGTCGGGCTTTAGATGCAGGTCAACGAATATAGATTGCTAAACCAAGGTCTAACAGAGGCTGGTTACCGGCCATCGGGCCGGTAACGGGAGGGCGGGGCCTGTATAGGCAGGAGTGTCAGGCGCGGGTCTGGTTGGCCATGTAGCGTTCAACGGTATCGACGACGGCCTGGGTGTGTGGGTCGACTTCCAGGTTTATTTTCAAACCCGGTTCGGCGTCGCCGAAAGTAGTCTGAGCCAGAGTTTCCGGGATCAGGTAGACATTAAAGCGGCTGTCTTTGACCTCACCGATCGTCAGGCTGGCGCCGTTCAGGGCAACAAAGCCTTTGGGCAGGATGTATTTAAGCCACTGTGGGCTGACTTCAAACCAGATAATGCAGTTGTTATCAGGCCGTTCGATTTCGACTACGCTGATCTGATCATGTACATGGCCAGAGAGCATATGGCCACCGATCTCGTCACCAAAGCGGGCGGCCCGTTCAAAATTGACGACGCTGCCCGGTGCCAGCTGGCCCAGGTTGGTGACTTTCAGGGTTTCCATGATCAGATCAAAGTGCACCTGCTGGTCGTCAAAGCCGGTGACGGTGAGGCAGGTGCCGTTCACGGCGATGGATGCGCCAGTTTGCAGATTCTCCATATGTCCCTCTGGGAGGGTCAGGCTCAGGCGCATAAAATCAGCTTTACGTTGCAGGCTGCTGACCGTGGCTTTGCCTTGCACAATACCGGTAAACATGGCGATGTTAGTCTCTTGTGGCAGTGAAGTGTAAAGGATTGCGGCCTACACTAGCGCCACTACATTGATTAATCCAGCTGTCAGCTAATGACGTACAGGGACGTTGGGGCAGCTAATCGAGGATTGAAGATGAATATACTGGTAACCGGGGGTACGGGCTTTATTGGCCAGGCGCTGATTACTCAATTATTGGCGCAGCATAAGGTGTATTGCCTGAGCCGCCGGGCGGAGCGGGTGCGCCGTTGTTTTGGTGATTCGGTGACGCCGGTAGAAGATTACAGCCAGCTGACGGGCGCTGATATCGATGCGGTGATCAATCTGGCCGGTGCCGGAATTGCTGACCAGCGCTGGTCGGAGTCACGTAAAGCGCTGCTGCGCAGTAGTCGTATTGATGGCACCCGTTTGCTGGTGGAGTGGATATCACGCCAGACTCACCCGCCCAGAGTGCTGCTCAGCGGTTCAGCGATAGGCTATTACGGCGATCACCCTGAGGGTGAGGCGCTGACCGAAGATGGCCCGGTGACTCCGGGTTTCACCCATCAGTTGTGTGCTGACTGGGAAGCTGAGGCGATGAAAGCCGAGTCGCTTGGGGTTCGAGTCTGCCTGCTGCGTACCGGTGTGGTGCTGGGTAAAGGCGGTGCGCTGGCGAAAATGTTACCACCGTTCCGGTTGGGGCTGGGTGGGCCGATCAGTTCCGGCGAACAATGGATGTCGTGGATCCACCTGGAGGATCAGGTGGCGGCAATTATCTATCTGCTGGGGCAGCGTGAAGCGCAGGGAGCGTTTAATCTGACCGCGCCAGAGGCCGTGCGTAACCTGGAGTTCAGTAAAACTCTGGCCAGCGCCTTAAAGCGGCCAGCGTTTTTTACCCTGCCCGCACTGGTTATCAAATTGATGCTGGGCGAGGGAGCCGAGCTGTTGCTCGGAGGTCAGCGTGTGGCACCGACTCGGCTACAGGCCCAGGGTTTCAGTTTTCAGTATCCGCAACTGTCGCAGGCGCTGACGCATATTCTGTAATCAGTCAGAGACAGACAAGGGCGCAGGTGCGCCCTTGCTGTATGAATGTTGCGGTTACTGACCGGGTTTAGATGCCGCGCAGTGTTGCCACGGCCTGCAGTAACAGATCACCCTGCCAGTCTTCAGAGCCTTCCGCCATATGCTGCTCCAGATCGGCGACCAGTAACTCAAAGGTTTCACTGCCTGCCAGTTGAGCAACATCAGCACTGTTATTGACCGGTAATCCCGCCCAGAACTCCTGTGCCCAGAGCACCAGCGCCTGCTGACCCAGGAAAGGGTCCGGTTGCTGGCAGGCCATGGCCAGCGTTTCAAATGCACTGGACTCCTGTTCGGCATAGGCATCAGTCGCCTGATCGTTCTGGTTGCCTTGCTGACGGCGTTTACGGATCAGCCAGAAAGCACCGCCAGCCACGGTTGCCAGCAAGGCTGCCAACAGGTACAGCCAGCTCTGGTTGACAGTGCCTGTTATATTTTCATCGGCATTGCTGTCACCGGCTACGCTGCCATCGGCGTTTTGCTGCAGTGGCGCGGGCAGGGCTGTGATCTGCTGAGTGCTCAGGGTGATTGTCTGGCCGCGATCCTGACGGGTGTCCCACCAGGGCAGGGTGATTTCAGGCAGGGTGATCTCGCCCCGTTCATGGGGCGTGATCCGCACGGTTTCAGAACGGGTACTGATCAGCCCCTGGCTGTCCTGACGCTCGCTGCGCTGGATATCGATAATGTCGATGGTCGCCAGTTCGTTTTTCAGCGGCATCAGGGCGGGCAGCGCATCAGCACGAATGCCATGGGCGGTTAGTGTCAGAGTACGTTCTACCGACTCACCGACGGTCAGGGTGACTGCACTCTGCAGGCTGTCCGTCAGGCTTAGCTGACTGGCGGGCAGCCAGAAGCCACGATTTTGCTGCTGCGCGGCCGGACGCACTTCAATCTTTAATGGCTCACTGGTCACCTGGCGGGGATCATTAGCCTGGCCGGTTAGCAGTAGTGTCTGAGCCGGAACTTCCAGCATGCCGCTGTTTTGCGGGAACACCAGATACTTCTGTTCCATCAGGTTGAACACCTGACCCCGGCGAACACTCTGGCGCTGGCTGGCGTTGCCGAAAGGCAGCACGCTGGCGTTGGCCAGTTTGGGTGGCTTCAGTGTGCTGGCAGCTGGCAGTGCCAGGTTATCGGTCAGGCGCAGAGTCAGCACCATCTGGCTGTTTTGATAAAGTGCGCTGCTGCTGGCCATCAGCTCCAGGGTCGCCTGGGCGTTAGCGGCATAGCTGCGACTGCGATCAGCTCGCTCTACCATCACTTCCATTTCCGATGAGCTTTCTGCACCCACCTGAATAGCTGGAAACTTCAGGCTGCCGGGGCGCTTGGGGCGCAGTAATACCTGCCAGCGCGCCGATGTCTGACGGGTATCGTTGGCATTACTGGTGATAGACATTTTTTTTGAGCCCAGAATCTGGAACTCTTTGTGCAGGGGAGATAGATCAGGTGAGAGCCCGCCAGCCTGGTCACTTTCCAGCGTCAGCCGAATATTGTTGCCTTCGGTAACGGTGTAGCGGTCCAGATAGGCATTAACGGTGGCTTGCGCTGGCACGGAGGCCAGTAAAAGTGATAGCAGCAGCGTACGCATAGGGTTCCATTTCTGGCAGCTGTAAAAGCCGCTCCTCGGCTAGAGATAGTGCCTATTATCAGCAAAGCCCATGAACAGTGCAATTGTCCTTCCCTGTGAAGGGGGGCGAGTTGTGCGTCTAATAGACGACGACGGCGTAATTGATTGACCGGTAGCGTCATAAAAACACCGGGCTATGTGTCTATACTGACCTGACGCGCCCTGGTAAGGAGTATGAGCGGGCGTGGCCGGTTATCGGTTCTGGACGAAACAGCCCCGCGACTTCCTTACACACTATAAACGGAAGATAAGGCGGCCGCTGCAACGTTCTGACAGAAAATCTCATCGAATGGATTTAAGGAGAGCAGTCGATGCAGCGTTATAAATCAGCCCACAAAGAAGCCCTGTTACAGCAACTTGTCGAAGAGATAGAGCGGCGTTTGCCGGACGAGCGCGCACAGGAACTGATTGAATTTTCCCGTTACTCGCTAGCTTCTGCTTCTGCCTTCGATCTTGAAGAGTGGCGGATGGAGGATCTTTACGGTTCCTTGCTGGCATTCTGGCAGTTTATCCAGCAACGCCAGCCAGATGAAGTCTGTGTGCGGGTCTTCAACCCGGATTACGAGCGCCATGGTTGGCAATCAACGCATACAGTGATTGAGGTTTTATGCCCGGATATGCCGTTTGTTGTTGATTCCATACGTATGGAATTGAACCGCCGTAGTCTGACTATCCACGCTATCCATAACACGGTGCTGACCCTCACGCGCGAAGGGGCTCAGCTGATCGATGTACTGGCCAATGACAGCGATGATGGCTCGGCGTTGCATGAGTGTCTGATCTCAGTCGAGGTTGACCGCCATACTGATGCCCAGCAGTTGGCGGACCTGGAGCAGAGCCTGTATCTGGTGCTGGATGAAGTGGAAGCCTCGGTGGCTGATTTTAATGCCATGCTGACCTGCTGTGACAGTCTGGCTGACAGCTTTACTTGCCCGATACCAGGGCAGGACAGTCGTGACATAGAAGATGTTCAGCATTTTCTCGGCTGGTTAAAAGAGCACTTTACCTTCCTTGGTTATGATGAATTTCGTTATGTGAAAGGTGCTGATGGGGCGGAGCTGGTTGCGGTGCCAGGCCAGCAGCTGGGCCTGTTACGCTATCAGGGTGAGCATGCCCACACTGAGCCAGCCGGTAGTCAGGTGCGCTGTGCCGATACGTTTGCGCTGTCACCGGATATTCTTGGTTTTTATAAATCCTGTAGCAAGGCCCGGGTACACCGGCCTGCCTATCCCGATTACATCAGCATCAAACGCTACGATGACAGCGGCGAGCTGGTGGGGGAAAGCCGCTTTATCGGTCTCTATACCTCCAGTGTCTATATTCAGAGCTCGCGCAACATCCCAGTGATCGGCGGTAAGCTTGAAGCCGTGATGGCGCGTTCCGGCTTGCATCCACTGAGCCATGACTGGAAAGAGCTGATGCAGATTCTGGAGATCTATCCTCGTGATGATCTGTTCCAGAGTAGTGTTGAGCAGTTATTTGAAACCGCGATGGGTATTCTGCAGATCCATGAGCGCCGCCAGATCCGGCTGTTTGTGCATCGGGATGATGCCAGTCATGCCTTCAGCTGCCTGGTGTATGCCCCGCGTGATGTTTACAGCACAGAGTTTCGTAAAAAAGTTGAGGCGATTCTCTGTCGCGAACTCGATTGTGACTCGGTTGAGTTTAATACCTATTTTTCCGAATCCATTCTGGCTCGAACTCAGTACATCCTGCGTAATAGTCAGGGGGCGCTGGCTGACAAGGTGGATGCGCGCGCGCTGGAATCGCTGTTGCGTCAGGCGGTGCGTAGCTGGGAGGATGATCTTGCTGATGCCCTGATTGAAAGCCAGGGGGAGGAGCGTGGGACATGGTTGCGCAACCGTTACGGTAGCGGTTTTGCGGATGGTTACCGAGCCGACTTTACTGCCCGCACCGCCGTGGTAGATATTCAGCACATGGAGCAGCTTAGTGAGCAGCGGCCGATTCAGCTCAGCTTTTATCGAGCACTGGAACGTGGTGCGGATCAGCTCAGCTTCAAGCTGTTCCATATGGGTACCCCGCTGCCGTTGTCGGATGTGCTGCCGGTACTTGAAAACCTTGGCCTGCGGGTAATCGACGAGCACCCGTATGCCATCCGCATCGGCGATAGCAGCTGCTGGATTCATGATTTTAATCTGAGTTATACCGG
>JAIBDV010000094.1 GCA_024686055.1 Neptuniibacter sp. | reverse complement strand
CTGATGAGGTTGTTCAGCATGTGTCCCGTGCGCTGCGTATGCGTGTCGGGGATCAGATTGAGCTGTTTAATGGTGATGGTCATAACTACAGGGCTTGCCTGATTGCGGTTGAAAAACGCAGTGCTCAGGTGCAGATCGAAAGTGCTGAAGCGATTGCTGTAGAATCCCCCCTGCGGGTGCATATTGGCCAGAGTGTGTCCCGTGGCGAACGCATGGATTACGCTGTTCAGAAAGCGACCGAACTGGGCATGTATCAACTGACCCCCTTGTTGTCGGAGCGCTGCGAGGTCAAGCTGAACGCCGAGCGTCAGCAAAAACGTCAGCAACACTGGCAGCAAATCGTCACCAGTGCCTGTGAGCAATCCGGCCGCTGTACGGTGCCTCCGGTCAATGAATTCCAGTCGTTGAATGACTGGTGTCAGCAGGTCGATGCCGAGCTTAAATTTGTATTACACCACCACAGTGCGGCACCATTAGGGGCTTATACAGCGCCCGAATCTGTTGCACTATTGATCGGCCCTGAAGGTGGCCTGAGTGAGGCGGAAGTGGCGATGGCGATCAGCCATGGTTTCAAGCCGCTGGCGCTGGGGCCGCGGGTGATGCGTACCGAAACCGCGCCCGTGGCGGCGCAGGCGGTAATGCATTACCTGTGGGGCGATATTGCCGGACCGGCAGCAGACTAACCGATATAGAGGATACACCGTGACCGTAAAAATCGGCGTGGTGATGGACCCGATAGAGTCCATCAGTTACTACAAAGACAGCACCCTGGCGATGCTGTGGGCGGCCCAGCGTAAAGGCTGGCAGATCTTCTATATGGAGCAGAGCAGTCTGTTTTTGCGCGATGGTGTGGTGCAGGGTCGCATGGCACCGTTAAGCGTGGTGATGGACCCGGATGGCTGGTTTGAGCGGGGTGAGTACAGCGATACGCCGCTTAACGAACTGGATGTGATCCTCAACCGGGTTGATCCGCCATTCGATAATGAATTCCTCTATACCACTCAGCTGCTGGCGCTGGCCGAGCGTGATGGGGTGCTGGTGACCAACAACACCCAGGCGGTACGCAACTTCAATGAGAAGCTGTTTGCTACCCACTTTGCCCAGTGTACCCCTCCGGTGCTGGTGACCCGTAATGCGGACCAGCTGCGTGCCTTCCATGCCGAGCATGGCGATGTCATCTTCAAACCGCTGGATGGTATGGGCGGCAGCTCGATCTATCGTATTGGTGCCGATGGCCTGAACCTGGGGGTGATTATCGAAACCCTGACCCAGTTCGGCGGCCAGATGATCATGGCGCAGAAATACATTCCCGAGATCAAGGATGGCGACAAACGCATTCTGATTGTGGATGGTGAGGTGGTGCCTTATGCCCTGGCACGGATTCCGCAGGGCGGTGAAACCCGTGGCAACCTGGCCGCTGGTGGCCGGGCCGAAGGCCGTGAAATGAGCGACCGTGACCGCTGGATCTGTGAGCAGGTGATTCCGACGATTAAAGAAAGCGGCCTGCTGTTTGTCGGACTGGACGTGATCGGGGATTACCTGACCGAGATTAACGTCACCTGCCCGACCTGTATTCGCCAGCTGGATGAACAGTTCGGGCTGGATATCGCCATGCAACTGATGGACGCCATTGAGCGTCGTCTGCCGGCCTGAGCGTAATCTGATGGTTGAGAGTGCAGTGGCAACGCCCACGGTCAGCGTCTGGGATCGGTTTGGCTTTACGCTATTTATGGCGGTGGCGCTGCATGCCATGGTAATCCTGGGTATTGCCTTTAAAAGCACGCCCAGTGTTCAGCCGGTGAAAACGCTGGAAATTACCCTGTCACAATATCAGAGCAAAAAAATTCCAGTTGAAGCGGATTTTATTGCCCCGACCCACCAGATTGGCAGTGGTACCGAGACTGAAAAACACCTGCCCGCCGTGAGCCAGTATGCTGAATTGCAGGCGGCGGAGCCTGCGCCGTTAGCGGCGCAGCAGACGGCGGTGGAAACCCCGGCGGTTGATTCCCGGTTACCGGAGCCGGCCACCAAAGAGCTGTCGACCGAGCCTGAACGCTCGCCGGAGAAAGCCAGTGCCGGTGGTAAAAAAACCATCACCACGGTCGGCCAGAGTGAGCAGCGCCAGGCCGACAAGCAGCAACAGGCTAAAGCGGCGGCCCCACAGCGGACCAGCGGTGCGGCAACCTCATTGCTGGCGCGCAGTGTTGAAATGTCCAGCCTGCAGGCCCAGATCGATGCCACTGAACAGTGGCTGGCCAAGCAGCCACGGGTTAAACGACTGACCTCTGCCACCACCAAGGCCCGTGAAGACGCGGCTTACCTGGACAGCTGGCGGCGTAAAATCGAGATGGTGGGCAACCTAAACTATCCTGAAGAAGCACGGCGCGGGCAGATGTATGGCCAGTTACGGCTGCTGGTCGCCATCATGCCGGATGGCTCCGTCAAGGAGGTCAGCGTGCTGCGCTCCTCCGGTTACCGTCTGCTGGATGATGCTGCGGTACGTATTGTGCGGCTGGCCGCACCGTTCCAGCCATTCCCACAACAGATGCAAAAATCCACCGATATACTGGAGATTATCCGCACCTGGAAGTTCGAACAGCGGACCCGAGTGTTTTAGGTCCTGAACCCACCCTCATACCAGAGGCCCAGTCCCATGTCTGATTTCAGCAGCCTGCGTGGCCATTTTCTGCTGGCGATGCCGCATATGCAGGACCCGTTTTTTGCCCAGAGCCTGAGCTATATTTGCGAACATGATGACGAAGGGGCAATGGGGGTGATCATCAACCAGCCGCTGGATTTTGATCTGCCAGCGCTGTTTCGTCATCTCGATATTGAGGCGACGGACCCCACGCAGGGGGCGGTGTATGGCGGTGGCCCGGTGGCCCGTGAACGCGGGTTTATTCTGCACCGCCATCAGGATGATGAGCACTGGGCTTCGACCGTGTCGATTGGCCCGGGCATTGATCTGACCTCTTCCATGGACATACTGGATGCGATGGCCAATGGCGAAGGGCCTGCCCATGTGGTGGTCGCGCTGGGCTATGCCGGCTGGGGCGCGGGCCAGCTCGATGCTGAAATCCTTCGCAATGACTGGTTAAGCTGTCCGGCAGATTTAGATATACTGTTCGCCACACCGGCTGAACACCGCCTCAAGGCCGCCGCGGCCTCACTGGGGATCGATCTCAGCCTGCTTACAGCCCACAGCGGAACCGCCTGACACCCCATGACAGATTACGCGCAGATTCTGGCCTTTGACTTTGGCACAGGACGTATCGGCATAGCTGCAGGTCATGTAATGACCGGCACCGCCACCCCCCTTGCCCCCATGCAGGCCCGTGATGGCATCCCCGACTGGAGCCAGATTGATAAGGTGATTGCCGAGTGGCAGCCCGACGCAATCGTGGTCGGCATCCCGTTGAACATGGATGGCAGCATTAGTGAAATGGCCCGTCGGGCACGCAAATTTGCCAACCGGATTCAGGATCGCAGCCAGCTGCCGTGCTTTCTGATGGACGAGCGCCTGAGCACCGCAGAGGCCAAAGAAATTCACTTTGCCCGTGGCGGCAGTAACGACTTTAAAAAGGAATCCGTTGACGGTATTGCCGCGCAACTGATTGTCGAGAGCTGGTTTGGAACCGACCAGCGTATCCCCAGCCACACCCGTTTGGAGGACTTGTATGACCTCGGGAATGCTTAATGTTGACGCTCTGCTGGACAAGATGAGTGCAGAGCTCAAAGCGCTGATCAGTCAGCGTCAGATTGAAGACCCATTGATGATCGGCATTCGTACCGGCGGCGTCTGGCTGGCGGAACGACTGCATCATCAGCTGGGGCTGCAGAGCCCGCTGGGAGTAATGGACATTACCTTCTACCGGGATGATTTTACTCAGGTCGGACTGAACCCCAAAGTGCAGCCCACCAAACTGCCCTGTGACACTGAAGGCCGGCATATCCTGCTGGTCGACGATGTCATCATGAGTGGCCGTACCATCCGTGCGGCGCTGAACGAAATTTTTGACTACGGCCGCCCTGCCTCGGTCAGTCTGATTACGCTGCTGGATCTGCAGCGCCGTCAGCTGCCGATTCAGGCCGATGTTGTCGGTGGCACCCTGGCGCTGAGTCCGGATCAGCAGGTCAAGCTGACCGGCCCGGAACCGCTGTCACTTGAAATCAGTCAACGTACCTGATCAGGAAGCCTGATGTTTGAACCTATAGATGCCAATCAGATTCAGCTCAACTCACAGGGCCAGCTGAAACACTTTCTGACCACCGAAGGGCTGAGCCGCGAGCTGCTGACCGAGATTCTCGACACCGCTGACTCCTTTCTGGATGTGGGCGAGCGCCAGGTGAAAAAGCTGCCGCTGTTACGCGGTACCACGGTGGCAAACCTGTTCTTTGAGAACAGTACCCGTACGCTGTCCACCTTCGAGCTGGCGGCCAAGCGGCTGTCGGCGGATGTGCTGAACCTCAATATCAGCACCTCTTCCACCACCAAGGGTGAGTCGCTGCGCGACACCCTGATGACCCTGCATGCCATGCATGCCGATATGTTTGTGGTGCGCCACTCCGACAGTGGCGCGGCGCACTACATTGCCCAGCATGTCACCCCTGATGTGGCGGTGATCAATGCCGGTGATGGCCGTCATGCCCACCCGACCCAGGCAATGCTGGATATGCTGACCATCCGCCGTCACAAAGGCGATTTCAGCAAACTGACCTGCGCCATTGTCGGCGATATTCTGCACTCGCGAGTGGCTCGCTCGCAGATCCACGCGCTGCGCACCCTGGGTGTTGCGGAAGTCCGGGTCATCGGTCCGCAGACCTTGCTGCCACGTCATATCGAAGCGCTCGGTGTCATGGTCTACACCGATATGAACGAAGGCCTGAAAGACGTCGACGTGGTGATGATGTTGCGCCTGCAGAAAGAGCGCATGAACAGCGCGCTGCTGCCGTCCGAGTCCGAGTTTTACAAACTCTACGGCCTGACCGAAGAGAAACTGGCGATCGCCAAACCGGATGCCGTGGTATTGCACCCTGGCCCGATCAACCGCGGTGTCGAGATTGAATCCTCGGTGGCTGACGGCCCGCGCTCACTGATCCTGGATCAGGTGACTAATGGCCTGGCGGTACGCATGGCGGTGATGTCTATGGCCGTTAGCGGCCAGATGCAAGAGAAACAGAATAACGGAGAGAACGCATGAAGCTGGTAATTCAGGGTGGCCGTGTTATTGACCCGGCCAACGATATCGATCAGCAGGCGGATCTCTATCTCCAGGACGGTAAAATCGCTGCGCTGGGCGAGGCGCCTGAAGGTTTTGAAGCCGATCAGGTGCTGGATGCCAGCGGCCAGATTGTGGTACCGGGTCTGATTGACCTTTGCGCCCATGTGCGTGAACCGGGCTATACCCAAAAGGGCACTATTGCCTCTGAGACCCGTGCTGCCGCAGCTGGTGGTATTACCACTCTGGTGACCCCGCCGGACTGCAAGCCGATTGTCGATACTCCGGCTGTCGTTGAGCTGATTATCGACCGTGCTGAAGCGGCGGGTAACGCCCGCGTGCTGCCGATGGGCGCACTGACCCAGGGCCTGAAAGGCGAGCAGCTGGCCCCGCTGCATGCCCTGCACAGCTCCGGTTGTGTGGCGTTCAGCAACGTGCGCCAGCCGGTGCGCAGTTCGCTGAACCTGATGCGTTCACTGGAATACGCTGCCACCCATAACCTGCTGGTGCAGTTTCAGCCGCAGGATGAAAGCCTGACCGGCAAAGGCTGCATGCACGAAGACACCACCAGTTCCCTGCTGGGGCTGGATGGTATTCCTGAAGCGGCTGAGACCGTGGAAGTGGCGCGCTGCCTGTTGCTGATAGAGCAGGCTGGCGTACGTGCCCATTTCGGTCAGCTGACCTGCGAGCGCTCGGTGAAAATGATCCAGGGCTCCCGTGAGCGTGGCCTGCCGGTCACCTGTGATGTGGCGATTCACCACTTCTTCCTCACCGACGAAAACGTGGCGGGTTTTGATAGCAACTTCCATGTGATGCCACCGCTGCGCAGCCAGCTCGACCGCGCCGGTCTGCGTCAGGCATTGCTGGCCGGTGATATTCAGGCGATCTGTTCCGATCATCAGCCCCACGAAGCGGCCGCCAAACAGGCACCGTTTGCGGCGACAGAACCGGGCATTATCGGCCTGGAAACCCTGTTGCCACTGGCTCTGTTACTGGTGGAGCAGGGTATGATTGACCTGGCTCAGGTGATCGACCGCCTGACCAGCGGGCCGGCAAAAATTCTCGGTCAGAGCCACATTGGTAACCTGAGCGTGGGCAGTGCAGCGGATATCTGTATCTTCGACCCGGACGCTAAATGGACCCTGACCGACGACAACTGTCAGTCCGCTGGGCGTAATACCCCGTTTATCGGCTTTGAACTCAAAGGCCAGGTAGCGACGACGGTATTTGGTGGCGAGGTGGTGTACCAGCGTCCGGAACAGGGCTGACCAGCTGTCTTTGGGCACAAAAAAACCGCAGCTTTTCAGCTGCGGTTTTTTATTTCTGGCAGTTCGAGCTGACCTTACAGGCCAGCACCGGCACGCAGGGCGTTAACCTTATCGGTACGTTCCCAGCTGAACGCGGTGAACGTATCGTCACCGACGGTCATCTCATGTGGCTCACGGCCGAAGTGACCATAGGCCGCAGTGGCCTGGTACATCGGGTGCAGCAGGTCCAGCATGCGGGTGATGGCATGTGGGCGCAGGTCGAAGTTATCGTTTACCAGCTGGATGATTTTGTCATCGGAGATCTTGCCAGTACCGAAGGTGTTGATGGACATGGAAGTCGGTTCAGCAACGCCAATGGCATAGGACACCTGGATCTCACAGCGATCTGCCAGACCGGCAGCGACGATGTTCTTCGCCACATAACGGCCAGCGTAGGCAGCAGAGCGGTCAACCTTGGATGGGTCTTTGCCGGAGAATGCGCCACCACCGTGACGGGCCATGCCGCCGTAGGTGTCGACAATGATCTTACGGCCGGTCAGACCACAGTCACCCACCGGGCCGCCGATCACGAAGTTGCCGGTCGGGTTGATGTGGAACTTGGTGTCTTTGGTGATCCACTCAGCAGGAATGACGTGTTTAACGATCAGTTCCATTACCGCTTCGCGCAGGTCGGACTGGGTGACGTCCGGGTTGTGCTGGGTGGACAGTACCAGGGCGTCTACGGCGACGGGCTTGCCGTTTTCGTAGCGGAAGGTCAGCTGGGATTTGGCATCCGGGCGCAACCATGGCAGCAGGCCGGATTTACGCGCTTCAGCCTGACGCTCAACCAGACGGTGAGCGTAGGTGATCGGTGCGGGCATCAGTACGTCAGTTTCGTTCGACGCGTAGCCGAACATCAGACCCTGGTCGCCTGCGCCCTGATCTTCAGGCTTGGAGCGGTCAACGCCCTGGGCGATGTCGATCGACTGTTTACCGATGATGTTGATCACACCACAGGTTGCGCCGTCGTAGCCAACATCAGAGGAGGTGTAACCGATATCGCAGATCACGTTACGGACCAGTGCTTCCAGATCCACCCAGGCGGAAGTACTGATTTCACCGGAAACCACGGCAACACCGGTTTTTACCAGTGTTTCACAGGCTACGCGGGCGTATTTATCTTCGGCGATGATGGCATCCAGCACCGCGTCGGAGATCTGGTCGGCAATCTTGTCCGGATGTCCTTCAGACACGGACTCGGAGGTGAACAAGCTGTATTCGCTCATTGTTGCTCTAGACCCTTTGGAAATTAAGTAAGAAGAAACAGCAGCGGCCTGAATCTGGCGTGGGGATAGCACGGTGAGTGCCTGCGCCTCAGATCGAAATGTTTGGTGGACCTGCTGTATGAAAAACCAACGGTACATTCTACCGATGTCGAGGGTTGAATGCATGAGTATAGAAGCTGTCAGCATGAAATTTTCCCATGCAGGGCTGAAAGTGACTCATTTTTCATCAATTAGCTGCCAATTTGTTTGAAGCTGGCTGCTATCCAGGGGAAAATTGCCGCCGCTAACCCGAATATCCCATGGAGGGGGCAAGGTGAGATCAGATTCTGACCCTGTGGCGAACTGACCCTGCCAGTAATGATGTCGTTTATCATGGAATATCCGGGTAAATTTCACCTGTTTTGTGAATCATCAAGCTTATTGGGCCAGACCCAGGAGATAATGAATGTCCTCTCGTAGAGAACTTGCTAATGCGATCCGTGCACTGAGCATGGATGCCGTCCAGAAAGCGAAATCCGGTCATCCGGGTGCGCCGATGGGGATGGCGGATATCGCTGAGGTATTGTGGAACGATTTTATGTCCCACAACCCGAGCAACCCGCAGTGGTTCGATCGTGACCGTTTCGTACTGTCGAACGGCCATGGCTCTATGCTGATTTACTCCCTGTTGCACCTGACAGGTTATGACGTCTCTATTGATGACATCAAAAGCTTCCGCCAGCTGCACGCTAAAACGGCCGGTCACCCGGAATACGGTTACTGCCCGGGTGTTGAAACCACCACTGGCCCACTGGGCCAGGGCGTGACTAATGCCGTAGGCTTCGCGATTGCTGAAAAAGCGCTGGCAGCGCAGTTCAACCGTGACGGTCACGAGATCGTTGGCCACAACACCTACACCTTCATGGGCGATGGCTGCATGATGGAAGGTGTTTCCCATGAAGCCTGCTCTCTGGCCGGTACCCTGGGTCTGGGCAAACTGGTGGCGTTCTGGGATGACAACGGCATCTCTATCGACGGTGAAGTTGAAGGCTGGTACACCGACGATAACGTGAAGCGTTTTGAGTCTTACGGCTGGCAGGTGATTCCAGGCGTTGACGGCCATGACCCGGATGCGATCCGTGCGGCGATTGAAGCGGCCCGCGAGAACACTGAGCAGCCAACGCTGATCTGCTGCAAAACCATCATCGGTTTTGGTTCCCCGAACAAAGAAGGTAAAGAAGACTGTCACGGCGCGCCACTGGGCGACGACGAGATTGCACTGACCCGCGAACGTCTGGGCTGGACCCACG
>JAIBDV010000280.1 GCA_024686055.1 Neptuniibacter sp. | reverse complement strand
TGTGGAAAATGCAGGAGTCCAGCGAATGGCTGTACTGGCTGTGCCAGCTCAACCCCTTCACCCACGCCGTCGAACTGGTGCGCCACGCGCTGTATCTCAAACTGGCGTGGCAGCCACTGGCGATTACCCTGGCTTGTACGCTGGTGTTCAGTTTGCTGGCCATTAACGGCTTTAATCCGCAGCGTGGGGCCAAGGTGCGCTGAGGTTCAGAGCAAAAAAATCCCCGCCTGTAATCAACAGCCGGGGATTTTTTGTTTGAAGCAAGCGGGGTTTAATCCCAGTCCTGCGGCCCCGGATCATGTGGGTTGATCGGATCCGCTGGTACATACCGCGCGGCTTTGCGAATACTGGCATTCAGATCATGTTCAAACTGCACACCCTTGCGCGCCGCTTCAATATTCTTGCGGAAGAACTCACTGGTCATCCGGGGTCGGCGTGATCGTGGAGCTGAAGGGGCAAACCGGTGATCCTGTACATTGGCCGACCAGTGATCGGTGCCACGACCCGTTTCACCGCTCTGGCCATGAATATGCACCGAACCACGGCGGGTTGACTGGATAAACAGGTTGGTACCCCTTTTATCATAGGTGGTAGGGCCATACACCTGAGACTCTGGCTGATCCTGACGGATCGCATGCTCCAGCTCTTCACCGCTATCGTAATGACGGTCGACCTGATTATACGGCCACCAGTGGCCCAGATCGTTGTGTTTACGCACAATGGAACAACCGGTAACCGAGTTAGTGATGTAGTTCTGTGCCCGGTCATGGCGTACAAACGCCGAGCTGCCCGGATCCTGATCTGGCGTGTTATAAAACGATTTATGCGCAGGCTCCATGGCAATATGCTGGGCCCTGAACGTATGCGCATCAAAGGCACCCACACCGCCCTTATCTGATGCAAATTGTGCAAAGTCCTGCTGAGAGCTGATCCGGTATTCAAATACATCCTCTAACTGCCCTGAAACACTGCCTCGCCGCTTGCCGATAGGCCCGGCGTTGTACATCACAAAGCCAGTTTCGCCACTGGTTTTACCGTACTTACCCCTGACCTTCAGCGCATTGCGACGCATAAAGGCCTGCGGATCATGCTCCAGATCCCGGAAGGCCGTTGAGGTGCGAGGGGCCGGGCCATAAACCAGCGGAGGCGGCCCTGACGGTGCGACATCACGGCGGCTGCGCATCCGTGGCAGCACACTGCGCACCCGGCCTATTCGGCTCATCAGTGATGGCCCACGACGGGGTGGCGGTGGAGGCGTAGTACGCGTTGTTGTGGTATCCCGTGTACTGGTTGAACGCGACAGCATACGGCGAACCGATGAAAAACGGCCACTACTCATATCAAATCCCTGTTAAAACCGGCGCTGGCATAACAGCACCAGGCTGAATGAAATAGTCACCGCAAGCAGTAACCGTTAAATTGAGTGATCAGTATGCCAATAACCCCCGACCGGTGAAAGCCTGGCCGGGCCCTGAACGCAAAAACGGGCCTGAAAAGGCCCGTTTATTAATACCGACTAGCGGTTATCAGATCAGAAGAAACCCAGTGGGTTTACATCGTAAGACACCAGCAGGTTCTTGGTCTGCTGGTAGTGATCCAGCATCATCTTATGGGTTTCACGGCCGACACCGGATTTCTTGTAACCACCAAAGGCAGCGTGTGCCGGGTACAGGTGGTAACAGTTAGTCCAGACACGGCCCGCTTCAATGCCACGGCCCATACGGTAAGCACGGTTCATATCGCGGGTCCAGACGCCGGCCCCCAGGCCGAACTCGGTATCGTTGGCAATCGCCAGTGCTTCAGCTTCATCTTTGAACGTGGTAACCGCAACCACCGGACCAAAGATCTCTTCCTGGAACACGCGCATGCTGTTGGTGCCTTTCATCAGCGTTGGCTGCACGTAGTAACCGGTGCCGAACTCATTTTCCAGTTTCTCAGCGCTACCACCGATCAGGAACTCAGCCCCCTCTTCACGACCGATATCCATGTAGGACATGATCTTCTCGAACTGCTGCTGGGACGCCTGAGCACCCACCTGCACATCGGTATCCAGCGGGTTGCCACGTTTGATGGTTTTCGCACGCTCAATAACACGGGCGATAAACGCGTCGTAAATACTTTCCTGAATCAGTGCACGGGATGGGCAGGTACAGACTTCACCCTGGTTGAAGAACGCCAGTACGACGCCTTCAGCCGCCTTATCAATAAACGCGTCTTCCTGCTGCATAATATCTTCGAAGAAGATATTTGGCGACTTGCCACCCAGCTCTACGGTAGACGGAATAATGTTTTCCGCTGCGCATTTCAGAATGTGGGAACCCACCGGGGTTGATCCGGTAAAGGCGATTTTGGCAATGCGCTTGCTGGTTGCCAGTGCTTCACCGGCTTCTTTACCAAAGCCGTTAACCACGTTCAGCACACCGGCGGGCAGCAGATCACCGATGATTTCCATCAGTTTCAGAATAGAAGCAGGGGTCTGCTCAGCGGGCTTGAGAACCACACAGTTACCGGTCACCAGCGCTGGCGCCAGTTTCCAGGCAGCCATCAGCAGTGGGAAGTTCCACGGGATGATCTGACCAACCACACCCAGTGGCTCATGGAAGTGGTAGGCCACGGTGTTTTCATCGATCTCACCCATGGTGCCTTCCTGGGCACGGATACAACCGGCGTAGTAACGGAAGTGATCCACACACAGCGGCACATCGGCTGCCAGCGTTTCACGTACCGCTTTACCGTTATCCCAGGTCTCGGCAACCGCCAGCGCTTCCAGGTTAGCCTCGATGCGATCGGCAATTTTCAGCATCAGATTGGAGCGTTCGGTGACTGACGTGCGCGCCCAGGCATCTTTTGCGGCATGGGCCGCGTCCAGCGCCAGATCAATATCTTCAGCAGTCGAGCGCGGGATTTCACAGAACGTTTCACCCGTCACCGGGCTGGAATTCTGGAAATATTCGCCTTTAACCGGGGCAACCCACTCGCCACCGATATAGTTCTCGTAACGGGATTTAAAAGAAACGACTGAGCCTTCTGTACCTGGCTGTGCGTAAATCATCGGGTATGCCTCATTGTTTTTATATGCAATGGATGTGCAGTTACCGGCCTGAGCAAAGCAGGCCGAACACGCTATACCCAGATCATAACCAGCACCGGCCCGGCTAAGGTATCGGCAATTAGCATCGAAAAACTACGCCCTTGGTAGGTAATACAGCCACCGCAACTATTCACCTCAGCTAAAACAGTACCTTGGTAGTAAGCCATTGCCGCTCAAGTAGCATTCTCGCTTCCAGCCACGGGCGGTAATCTCACATAGACTGACATTTTCGGCCGCGCCCGCATCTTGAGCCCCGCGTCAGACCAGCCAGGAGACACCCCATGGTGATACCCCGCTTACGCTTACTACCGTTGCTATTGCTGCCTTATCTGTCGTTCAGCCATGCCGGTGAACAGTCAGCGCACTGGCTCGACAGCTATAAACAGGATGATGCAACGCTGTTTAATGATCAGGGTTACCGGGTAAAACGCTACCGGGCACCCACACCAGAGCAGACCGAAGGGGCTACCACCCTGACCACCGCTGAGTTACAGACGTTGCAACAGGCTCACCCAACCCTGAGCCTGATCGACGTGCAGCCACAACCCTGGCAGGCCGGAAAATTCATCCTCAAATCACCGCGCCAGAACATTACCGGTAGCGTCTGGCTACCTAATGTCGGCTTCGGCGAGCCCAGTGAAAACTGGCTGAGCTACCTGCAGCGCGAGCTGGCCCGGCTCAGTAACAATGACAAACAGCATCCGATGGTGTTTTACTGTCGGGCGGATTGCTGGATGTCCTGGAACGCCGCCAAGCGTGCCCATCTGCTCGGGTACCAGCAACTATACTGGTATCGTAATGGCATTGATGGCTGGCAGGAGGCGCAGCTACCCATGGTAGATGCCAGCCCTGTTGCCTGGCCATAGCCAACGGACCGCTCAGCCACCGACACCCCACACAATAAGAAAAGCCGGAGACGCCCTGTGTACGATATTCTGATTGCCGATGACCACCCGCTGTTTCGTGAAGCGATCGTTAATGTCATTCAATCCAATTTCCCCGATTGCACCCTGCGCGAAACCGAAAATCTGGACAACGCCGTCGCGCTCACCGAGCAGCACAGCGACCTGGATATGATCCTGCTGGACCTGAACATGCCGGGCATGAACGGCCTCAACGGCCTGATCACCCTGCGCAACAGCGCCCCAACCATCCCGGTGGTGATTGTGTCAGCCGAGGAAGATAAACAGATCGTGCTGCAGGCAATCACCTACGGTGCGGTCGGCTTTATCACCAAATCACTGTCCCGTGATGAAATGGCCGCCGCTCTCAGGCAGGTGCTGGCCGGTGAGGTGTACCTGCCGTCCACCATCATTCGTGCTAATCCAGCCGATACCCCACAGCGCCGCCGGCAGGAAGAAAACCAGCTGGCCCCGGAAGTCCTCTCCTCCCTCACCCGCCGCCAGCTGCTGGTGCTCGAACGCATGTCCAAAGGCGAAGCCAACAAACAGATCGCCTACAACCTCAACATCGCCGAGACCACGGTTAAAGCGCATGTGTCCGCCATTCTGCGCAAACTGGGCGTCCATAACCGCATCCAGGCAATCCTCTCCGCCAGCAACGTCGACTTCAGCCAGTACCTCAAACGCTGAACGGATCGCCAGCAAGCTGGCTCCTACATAGACACCACACTCCCGTAGGAGCGAGCTTGCTCGCGATACACGCCGTAGCAGCGACGGGACGTCGCTGCTACCTGAACACACAACACCACCCTCCCCACCAGT
>JAIBDV010000339.1 GCA_024686055.1 Neptuniibacter sp. | reverse complement strand
GCTCGACCGCTGGTAAACTCCGGCCGCTTATCCGTGCCACCGTTTTTAACCGAATCAGCCCTGAACACCGCAGATACTGAGATGTTCAACTGTAAAGTCGTGCCTGGTGCGCCTTGTACCGATGGCTCCATTGTTTACAACGCTGAAGATGACTTCCTGCTGAGTAACCTGGGCAACCAGTTTAATGGCCTGCTGTTTGTGGAAAGCCACACGGATTTGACGGCTGATATTCTGCAGGGGCTGACTGAACTGGCGGTGCAGGACGTACCGGTAAAAACCTTCGTTGTGGCCAGCCACGAGATGGAGCTGAACCTGCCTGAAGGTAGCGAGATGGTAGTCGATAAATATGGTGTGGTGAAAGAGCGGCTGGACGCCCAGCGTGGCACCTTCTACCTGACCCGCCCGGATCAGTTGGTCACCGCCCGCATGCGTCACTTTGATAAAGGTCAGGTCGTCGCGGCGCAAAACAAAGCACTCGGCAAGTAACGGATCAGAAGAGAGAACAGTATGAGCACATTGATTATCGAACCAAACCTGCCGCGTCCTGATGACTTCTACCAGACGCTGACCGACTTGCACCGTGACCTCAGTGATGAGCAGAGCATGGATGTTAACGCCCGGCTGATTCTGTTGCTGAGTAATCACATTGGCGATCAGGCGGTACTGGAACAGGCGATGGCCATCGCCCGCGAACATATCCCGGCGGCGGAATAGAGCCTCACCTCTAATATACGCGCTGTGTGCTGCTAAACCATCGCGAGCAAGCTCGCTCCTACATGAGTGAAGCCTGCCCGCCTTCGTAGGAGTCAGCTTGCTGGCGATGCAGGGCCACCTGCTGCAGCTGCGCATTCCGCGTGGGCCAGAACAGGGCACAAAATTACCATCAACGATTGCAAAATACCGTAACAGGCGTGACAATCAGCGCCCGATAGATAGTCACCTTTGTGATTAATCAAGATTTTAATTTATACGGCAATAACAACAAGGAGGGCGTAATGCCTGTACTGAATGAAACCCATGAGCTTTCTCTGACTAGTTGGGTTGAGTCCGCTAATAGCGGCCAGAGTGATTTTCCGATTCAGAACCTGCCATTTGCCGTATTCCGTCGCGCCGCAAGTGACGAAGCCTTCCGTGGCGGTGTTGCCATTGGTGATCAGATTATCGATATGGCTGCACTCGCTGCTGCCGGCCTGTTCAATGCTGACGCCCAGCAGGGCGCACAGGCCTGTGCTGGTGATGAACTGAATGCCTTTATGGGTATGGGTAAAAACATCTGGTCCGCTCTGCGTCTGGCACTGTCCCGTGCGTTGCGTACAGGTGCCGCCGAAGAAGCACAGCTTAAAGCAATGCTGGTAGCCCAGGCGGATGTTGAGTATAAGCTGCCCTGTCGTATCGGTGACTACACCGACTTCTACACCTCTGTGTACCATGCGACTGCCGTGGGTTCGCTGTTCCGCCCGGATAACCCACTGTTGCCAAACTACAAGTGGGTACCCATTGGTTACCATGGTCGTTCTTCGTCGATTGATGTTTCCGGCCAGAGCTTCCTGCGTCCACAGGGTCAGACCAAAGCGCCTGATGCTGCTGAGCCAAGCTTCGGTCCGTGTAAGCGACTGGATTACGAACTGGAGATGGGGATTTACGTCGGCCCGGCCAACGAGCTGGGTGCGCCGATCGAGATCGGTGCGGCGGAAGATCACATCTTCGGCCTGTGTATCTTCAATGACTGGTCCGCCCGTGATATCCAGGCCTGGGAATACCAGCCACTGGGGCCTTTCCTGGCCAAGAACTTCGCCTCCACTGTTTCGCCATGGATCGTCACCAATGAAGCGCTGGCACCGTACCGTATTGAGTGGAGCCGCGATGAAAATGATCCACAACCACTGCCGTACCTGAATTCCGAGCAGAACAGTGCTGCCGGTGGTTATGATGTGGATATGGAAGTACTGCTGCAGACTGAGCAGATGCGCAACGCAGGCCAGCCCGCTGAGCGTCTGTCTGTTTCCAGCTTCAAATACTCCTACTGGACCGCCGCTCAGATGCTGACGCACCATACCGTCAACGGTTGTAACATGCGCTCAGGTGACTTCTTTGGCAGTGGCACCCAGTCTGGCCCGGTCCATGAAGAAGCGGGTTCCCTGCTGGAACTGACCGTGGGTGGCAAGCAGACGATTACCCTGAGTAACGGCGAGACGCGCAAGTTCCTCGAAGATGGCGATGCCGTTGTGATGCGTGGCTGGTGTCAGCGAGACGGCGCGGCTCGCATTGGCTTTGGCGACTGTGTCGGAACCGTACTGCCCGCGAAGGTATAACCGATGATCCTCTACGATTACTGCCGCTCCTCCACCGCCTATCGGGTGCGTATTGCCCTGAACCTGAAGGGTCTGGATTACCAGCAGGTTCCGGTTAACCTGGTCAGCGGTGAGCAGCGCAGTGATCTGCACCTGGCCCGAAACCCGCAGGGGCTGGTGCCGGTGCTGGAGCACAACGGTGTGCAGATCAGTCAGTCACTGGCGATCTGTGAATATCTGGATGAGATCTGTCCGCAGGACAGTGGCAACTTCCTGCCCGCTGACCCACTGGGCCGTGCCCGTGTGCGTGGGCTGTCGCAGCTGATTGCCTGCGATATCCACCCGGTGGACAATCTGCGGGTGCTCAAACGGCTGGTGGGTGAGCTCGGTGCCAGCGAAGAACAGAAACTGGACTGGTATCGTCACTGGGTATACGAAGGTTTTAATGCCCTCGAAGCCCGGCTGGCGGCCGACCGTGATACGGGGATATTCTGCCACGGCGACACCGTCACCCTGGCCGATATCTGTCTGGTGCCTCAGGTATTCAACGCGATGCGTTTTAATTGCGATATGAGCCTGTATCCCACCATCAGCCGTATTAACAATGCGCTGATAGAGATCGATGCCATCGCTAAAGCGCACCCGGATTTGCAGCCGGGGGCCTGAGTTGTCATAACAACTCCGGTGCCACATAAAGCCGCATTACCGAGAGGGAATGCGGTTTTTTTCTGTAGGGTGCTACAGTAGCGGCCCTGGTGGCTGACAGTATATGTCAGTTACTTATGTTTCTTTTTGAACAGGACTGTCTGCTATGCCCGCTGTTAAAACGTTATTACTGATCGCTGCTGTGTTTGCCTTACAGGCCTGTTCACCGATTCCTGATCTGCCGGGGCCGATTGGTATCCCGGGCCTGTAAGCTAACCGTGCCGCTGTGGCTTCAATCACCCGTTGATAGTCGCCGCGCAGAGCCTGCCAGCTTAGCGCGCTGATATCTGGTGGGCTGGGCAGGCAATCGTTACGTTTGAGTTCACTGAGTTCAAATAAGCGGTTGGCCAGCTGCTGGGCTTCGTCGTTGCCGCCAGGGTAGCGATAGTCAGCACTGAACAGCTCGGTATAGGCCAGCCGGTCTGGGACAACGGGAATAGCACCGGCGGCCACCCCTTCCAGTACGGCGATGCCCTGAAAATCATGCAGGGCGGTTGAAAGCACCACATCACTGCGCTGTAACAGCGCCCGATACGCCGCGATAGATTCCACATAACCGCAGGTACCCAGCTGGGGGGCGAACTGCTGTTCGATCTCGGCGAAGACAGCTGGCTCGCAGCGAAACTGCTGACCAACCAGGTTTAGTCGGAAATGGTCAGTTTTCTGGTGCAAACGTTGCAGTGCATCGCGTAACAATTCCCCATTTTTGTCAAACTCCCGACGGTGGTTCCAGCTGATCTCCAGCGGTGCGCTGTTGTCGGTGGGTTGATGGGGCTGAAACAGTGCCTCTGTTAACGGGACGGGCAGTATCTGACTTTTGCTGGCGATCAGCTCCGGTAGCCCGGGTGGCACCTGATCAGGCAGCTTTTTCAGCAGCTTGCGGGCACCTGCCAGCAGGCTGTCACGGTTGAACTGGCTGTTAAACAGCACCGTATCGGCGGCCAGCGCGGTGTAGAGATTCAGGATCTGCGG
>JAIBDV010000162.1 GCA_024686055.1 Neptuniibacter sp. | reverse complement strand
GACGGCAATGGGCGATATCTGTATCGACCGTTACGAAGCGTTCGGTGCGGCGGGCCAGGCCAGCAAACTGAATGCGATCTCGCTGGAAGATATGGCGGATATGTACGAAGCAGGCAAGCTGTAAGCTAACCCTGTGCCGATACATTAAACAGCGACCTGCGGGTCGCTTTTTTGTGGCCGGTTCTGGCTGGCGCGTCATTTTTTGGTCTATATCCGAGGGTTATTTCTGAGCAGCCCGGCCAAAAAATGGGCCGATATGTTTTTCAGAAATGGGTCTTACTCTGGCTCCACTATGCGTTGACACTGTGCATCTTTATCACTGACTGACTCAGGAGACAGGTGGATGTCACAGCACCACGAACCCCAGCCTTTACTATCTTCAGAAATCCCGGCTACAGAGCTGGCCCATGGCCCCGATAGCACCGTTAAACGGGTGGCGAAACGGGGTCGTTATGACCGTGAGTCGGTCTACCAGCTGGTGGACCAGTTGAAGCTGGGTCATATCGCTTTCGTTGCTAATAACCGCCCGGTGGTGATTCCGATGACGGTGTGGCGGCTGGATGACCATCTCTATTTTCATGTGGCTAATAAAAGCCGACTGGAAAAGCTATTACTGGGTGGTACTGAGGTCTGCATCTCCTTTGCCCGTTATGACCAGTGGGTAATGTCCAAATCAGCCTATCACCACAGTGCCAACTATCAGTCTGCTGTGCTGTTCTGTACCGGTGAGCGGGTGACGGATGCTGAAGAGTTTGATCAGGCTTTCAATGTACTGCTGGAGCAGATGGAGGAAGGGCGCTCCAGTCAGGTACGGCCGCCTAATGACAAGGAGCGTTATATCACCGCGCTGATGAAACTGACCATCAACGAAGGCAGTTTCAAGCAGCGTAATGAGGGGGTCCATGAAGAGCCGGAGGATCTGGCGCTGCCAGTGTGGAATGGCGTCGCGTCGATCTGCCCGTTCAGCGGCAGAGCAGAAAAACCAGCAGACCCAGCATAAAACTGAGCCCGCGCGGCAGCCCTGCTACCGCGCAGAGCAGTGTGATCAGTGCTGCCGGAAGCAGCGGGTTGGTCAGTACGGGCTGTAACTGTTGCTCCCGTACCAGGGTTGTTTTGGCCGTAATGGCACTGAGCATGGCGATACTGATGTAGCTCGACAGTGATTGCCAGCGGCTGGCAAAAACGAACTGCTGGGCCAGGGCAAAAGGCAGGTAGCGGGTCGCAAATGTCAGCAGAGCCATGCCGCTGATCAGCCAGATATCCATCAGCTATCTGCCTCGTTGTAAGCCACTGTTGCTGGCCGGTAGCGCTCAGCCAGCAAGGCAACACTGATTGCCAGTAGCGCAGAAAATATCAGGCCACTGCCCAGCGGCCAGTGCCAGCACAGGCTGATACTCAGTGCCGCAGTCGTGGCGCATAGCCAGTGACTGCAGCGTTTAAGAGCAGGCGTGACCAGGCTGACAAAGGTCAGCACCATGATGATATCCAGCTGGCCAAGCAGTTCGGCAGAGAGTTGTCCTGTCAGTTCCTGAGCCAGCATGATGCCCAGCCCGGTCGCCAGTCCACAGCAGGCCCATACGGTTAATCCTGAGGTGAGAAAGTAGCGGTTGAAGCCAGGCCCCGGGGGCTGCTGGCTGACCAGCGCGTAGGTTTCATCATTTAACACGAAGGCCAGCAGCGCGCGCTGCCTGCCAGACAGCGGCTGTATCTGGGTTGTCAGGCTGAAGGCATAAAGAAGGTGGCGGCTGTTAATAACCAGCGTTGTTAACAGGATAAACCACAGCGGTGCGCTGGCAGCGAGCAGGCCGAGCGCCAGCAGCTGGGCGCTGCCGGCAAAGACGATGATCGAGCATAGTAGCAGTGGCCAGGGCGATTCGCCCTGAGCGATACCGATAACGCCAAAGCTGGCGGCTAGCGGGGCGATGGTCAGTAACAGCGGGGCGGTATCGATCAGGCCACGGCGGTTATCCGGATTGATGTACATGGTTCACTCCTCAATTGCCGGCCAGTATGGCGGCTGGAGGCGGGGGTGATCTTGTACGTTTATGACCGGATCGCAGTGCTTAGCGTTGCGCCTGTTGATAGCGGCCTGGGGTCAGGCCGGTAAAACGTTTGAAATGGCGATTGAAGTGCGGCTGGTCGGTAAAGCCGGTATCCAGTGCCACCTGTGCCAGCGGCAGACCACGCTGGATCAGCTGGCGAGCATGGTCAATGCGTCGCATCAGCTGGTAATGGTGGGGAGGGAGGCCGGTGGTGCGACGAAACAGGCGGCTCAGGTAACTGGGGTTGAGTGCCACCAGTGTGGATAACTCGGTCAGGCTGACCGGCTGGCAGCAATGAGCATCCAGGTACTCGCGTACATACTGAATCTGACCGGGAGCCCGGAGCAGGGGTTGTGGCTGACTGGGGCGACAGCTATGGCGCTGAACCAGCAGGCTGAGGCTGTGCATAAACAGAGTTTCAGTCTGTAGTGGATTCTGGTTGTGCTGCAGGCTGTTAAATAACTGTAACAGCAGATCCGCCAGCTCCGGGTCGTCAACGACCGGGGGAAACCAGGGCAGACCGGCACCGGGCCCGCATAAATCATCCACCACCGGCTGCAGTAGCGGCGTGTGTGGATAAATAGCGTGGTAACGACAGCCTAGCTGTTCGTCAGCGCTGTGGCCATCATGTAGCTGGTCGGCGTTGATCAGTAGCAGCGTGCCGCTGGCAGCAATATGCTGGCAGCCATCCCGATTGAACTGCTGAGCGCCGTGTACGACCACGGCGATACAGAATCCTTCGTGGACATGGGGGCTGAAGCGCTGGCGTTGAAACTGAGCACTGATCAGTTCGAGCTGTGTCAGTTCTGGGGCTGAATGCGGGTCCATCGCGTATAGATTACCTGTACTGCTGGAGTGACCAGTGTAGCAAAGGCGGTCGCAGTGGCCTTGTACAAAAGTGACATCGGCGCGGATGGTCTGTGGATAACTCTGTGCATTACAGGTGGAAAGGCTATTAACAGGTTGGGTGTAGCCGGGTATAACTTTTTGGTATGCCGCTGGCCAGTGTCCAGAGCCGCACCAGCGAACGGTGAGTCCGCTGATGCGTGTTGTGTATCACGTATCGCCAGTACTGCGGGCTATTGCAGCATCTGGAACAGTCGATCCTTGAGCTGCAGGCGGCGGCGTTTTAGCTGTTCAAAGTTGTCAGTCGATGTGGGGACGCCACGGCTCTCCAGGCCACGGATGCTGTGATCAATCTGGTGGTATTCGGTTGCCATGCGGGCGAAGTCTTCATCGCTCAGTTTGAGTTGCTGGATACGGTCCCGGTGTTCGGGAAAATCATGGTAAAGGCTATGATTTGGCGCTGACATAAGCACCCTCCAACGGTTTGGGTCTGCTTTATCAGCATAGTTGTACTGAGAGGTCTGTGCCAGAGTGGCGTGCGGGAGTGGGGATGGAGCAGGAGTGACCGGGGTGGCTCAGAGCAGTCGCTCAGCCATGCAGCCAGGGGTGGCTGTGGCCGTTCTGGCGCGCCCAGTCGGAGAGGCTGGCAACGTTGCGTTGGCGGTCTTTGCTCTGGCGGAACTGCTCAACCAGTGTCTGTTGTTCATTCAGCCATAGCTGCTGTGGGCTGGGCTGGTAGGTATCGGTGCCAATGGCAGCTCTGGGTTGTTCCAGTTGACCGATCAGCTGTGCCAGGCTGACATCGCCGGAGGGCAGGCTGCGTTGTGCTTCCATCAACAGGGCATTTTCAGCATCGGTGTAATCGCTCTTGAGCTGTTCGACATAGCGCTGGTAAAGGTTGCTGATCTGCTGGTAGCGGCTGCCATCATCACCGCTTGGCAGGCTGGCCGGGGTGGGTACCGAGGCCATGGTGGTACTGCTGGGCGTGATATTCTGCTGTATCAGCCAGTTGTTGAGGCTGGTCGGGAAGCTCTGGATTTCGCTGTTTTTCAGTTTCAGGCTGTGGATCTGGACCTGGTGGGTCTGAATAAACTGTTGTGCTTTGAGTCGGGAGGGCTCAGCCAATGGGCTCAGCAGTCGTGACAGGCTGGTGGGGTCTTCTGCGTGGTCGATTAATTCACTCAGGTGAAGGCCCGTATTGTCCATCTGGCGGCTGAAATCATGGCTTAGTCGTGCCAGGGTGCTGGCATATTCATCCAGCAGGGCGCTTTTCTGCGCCTGCATCTGGGTCAGGTAAAGACTTTGGGTAACGTCAGAGGCCACAGGCATACGGTTACGTGCCAGCAGTGCTTCAAAACTGTCGGCAGTATCGCGAAGTTGATTGCTGAACGACGCATGCTCTGGTGTCGGCTGGGTATTACGCTGCTGTCGTTCGCCGCTGCTGTCCACAAACAGATTGTTTGATTTTTTAATTTCCATGGCCTTCCCTGTCCCTGAGTTGATTAGGGGATGACGCTTACCTCGGCGTACATTACCAGGCAGTGGACGAGATTTTCAGGTCTTGTCTGTCAGACAGAAAATGACTGTTCATAAAGCCCTGATGCTACTGGTTAATTTACCACCAGAACATATTTTGAACAATCTGCTTGTTTGATTTTGCCATTATAAAAATGTGAAAAATGTTCTGCTTTAGTGGTAGCCAGAGGCCATAAAGTTCCCGTTTAGCCCTTGCTAGCTATGGGTTTTTTAATATAGATCGATTGTTCTATAAAATTAGTAACAGAGCAGGCTGTTGTCAAACTGTTGTATGAATTCTGTTTGGATACGAGCGGCAAGGGCTGGAGGGCCGGATATTCGACCGGTAGTCAGACTGTTTCTCAGCCGTAGCAGGGGCTGAAATTCGGGTAGTGACGGCTTGTTGCTCAGCCCGCAGGCAGGTATAGCGCGGGTAATGTGTTGTCGTATTACTGGGTAATCAGGAGCCTGTCAGGCTTTGCGTCGCAGAGTTATGTCAGTTTAAGCCGGTCCCTTGAGTGGAAAGGCATGTTGCAGTGTACTGCTAACCTCTGCATTGAGTTTCAGGCTGAGCAGGTCATCGGCGCGGGTTTGCCCAAGGCTAAGCGCGCAGATGGGTTTATTCAGTTGCTGGGCCCATTTACAAAAACGAAAACCGCTATACACCATCAGTGATGAGCCGATAACCAGTAACGCGTCTGCCCGCTGCAGGGCCTGCTGTGCCCGTTCGACACGGCTGCGAGGAACATGATCGCCAAAGAACACCACGTCCGGTTTGAGGATTCCGTAACAGCGTGGGCAGTGGGGCACCTGAAAACCACTGAAATCCAGTTCGGCAAGATCAGCATCGCCATCCGGGGCCGCCGGGGCCTTGAGGTTACTGAAATCAGGGTTACATTCAGCGCTGTGCTGATGCACGCGTTCGCGTAGATAGCGCGTCTGGCAGTCCATGCAGCGCACATGGTCGGAACGGCCGTGCAGGTCGATCACCCGGCGGCTACCGGCGCGCTGGTGCAGTCGATCAACGTTCTGGGTGACCAGCTGAATGATATTGCCCTGCTGTTCCAGTGCGGCCAGGGTTTTATGGGCAATGCCGGGCTGGGCGTCGCGAATGGTGGGCCAGCCCGCCAGGCTTCGGGCCCAGTAGCGCTGACGGATGTCGTGTTCGGCCATAAAGTGCTGGTGCTGGACGGGCTGTGGCCGTTTCCAGTTACCGTGCTGATCACGGTAGTCAGGAATACCAGAGGGAGTACTGACGCCCGCCCCGGTGAGCACCAGCAGCTGCGGGTGCTGGTGGACAAACTGTTGCAGCATCCGGGTTGCAGAGGTCATAGGGGGAGACTCCCGTCATAAGGGGTTAAACCTGCTCTATATCATACAGGGCTAGTACATCCAGGGGGCGGAAGACCACGATATGCTGATAATGCGGGCCGGGGTCGAGCCGGTAGCTGGCAAAGCCGTCGATGGTACTGAACTGGCTCAGCCGGTTCAGGTGTTGGCATAGCATGGCGAGTGCCAGGTTGATGCTGCCAGAGTCGACCCAGTTCTGGTGGATCAGTCGATCAAAATCGCCTTTGCGCAAAATTGCCAGTCTGAGGCTCTGCTGGGGTTGCACAGTGACCAGGTAGCGGCCGGGGTGGTTGAGTGCGAGCGCGGGCGAATGGCTCCATAGCGTAGTGTCGTTGCTGTAGAGGCCATGGCGATAGAGCAGCGTGCGTGGGCCGTAGCTTTCGATCTGCCCTTGCTGGGTGGCTCGCTGCATCATCTGTTCAAGGACGGCTGCAAGTGATCTGGGTGTATTCATCCGTACCTCACTGGCTTGCATAGTTAAACCATAGTGCATGCAGCCATACTTGGCCCTCAATCTTTGTATAAGCCCGCTATGATGGGCATTGCAGCGCTTTACTTCTGGTTGACAGGCAGGCTGTTGTGGTGCACTTGCGCAACAGCAGCAGGCTTCTGTTCTGCATTGGAAGGGCTTGTTTCTGAGCGGGTTTGTGACGGTCATTGCAATGTCACAGGAACTGTTTACGCTGTTGCAGCATAACCAGAACCGATGAAATGGATGTTTGTAATGAATATGATGGATTTGACCGGCAAGAAAGGGCTGATTGTTGGTATCGCGAACAGCCACAGCATCGCTTATGGCTGTGCAACTGTGTTGCGTAAAGCCGGTGCTGAATTGTGCGTGACCTATCTGAACGAGAAGTCTCGCCCTTACGTTGCGCCTCTGGCAGAAGGTCTGAATGCCAGCATGCTGCCACTGGATGTTGCTGAGCCGGGTCAGATGGAAGCGGTGTTTGAGTCGTTGGCAGAGCAGTGGGGTGAGCTGGATTTTGTAGTTCATGCGGTT
>JAIBDV010000053.1 GCA_024686055.1 Neptuniibacter sp. | reverse complement strand
GATCATCAAAATCCACCCGCTGGATATCATCGCCCACTACCGCCGTCAGTCGCAGGCAATCCGGGAAGCTTTCGGCCTCGGCCATCAAAGAGTGATAGCGCATCACCTCCAGCTGATCCGGGATATTGCGGAACATCCCCGTGCTGTCATGGCTGATTGGGCTGATCTTACCGTGCATCGGCAGGTGGGCTTTGACCACCTTGCCACCAAACACATGCACAATACCCTGCATCCCCAGGCACACGCCCAGTAGCGGGATTTTCGGTCCGAACTCGCGGATCACCTGAGCACAAACACCAAAGTAACTGTCATCATCCGGCGAGCCTGGGCCTGGTGAAATGATAATGCGATCTGGCTGTTCCTGTTCCAGCTCCGCCAGAGTCACTTCATCGTTACGCTTAACGATAATTTCAAACTGAGACAGGTTACCGCGGTTCTGCTCGGCGGTGAGGATCTCACCGATAAACTGATAGAGGTTATAGGTGAAGGAATCGTAGTTATCGATAATAAAAACTTTCATGATGGCGACTCCTTATGCATCAGCCTGATCAGCGGGGGCGAACAGATCCAGCACTTTCTTGGTGCCAGCAAACTTACGGCGAATCTCTTCATACTCATCCGCCGGGTTGGAGTCATACACATTGCCACCACAGGTCTGCACATAGGCCTCTTCACCGTTGGCAAACAGGGTACGAATTGGAATCGCGAAAGTGCAGTCACCATTAAACGAGAAGTGTCCGACGGCGCCGCCGTAAGGGCCACGGCCATCAGGCTCCATCTCGTTGATCACTTTCATCGCTTCAATTTTCGGCGCACCGGTCAGGGTTCCGGCGGGGAAGTTACTCGCCAGTGCTGAGAACATATCTTCTTTATCGGCGATGATACCCACGATCTCGCTGGAGATATGCTGCACATGGCTGAACCGCTTAATGTCCATCAGACTACGTACTTTCACCGTACCAAACTGCGCCACCCGGCCAATATCGTTACGGTGCAGATCGACGATCATATTGTGCTCGGCGATCTCTTTCGGGTCGTTAAGCAGTGCACGGGCCAGATCACGGTCTTCGGTTTCATCAACACCACGGCGGGCGGTACCGGCCAGCGGGAAGGTTTCCATCTCACCCTGACGCAGACGGAACAGCAGCTCGGGGCTGGCACCGATCAGCTTCTGCTCAGCAAATTTAACGTAATACATCTGTGGTGACGGGTTAATTTCGCGCAGCTTTTCATACACATTGATAGTGTCGCCTTCCAGCTTGAAGCGCTTTTTAAAGCCCACTTCGGTCTGGAAAATCTTGCCATCAATAATGTCCTGCTTCACCTTCATCACCGCCGCCTCATGGGCCTCGCGACTCATGGTGTCACCCAGTGAATGGATGGTCAGCGGACCGTTCTCAACCGCAGGTTCAGCAATCAGCTGCTGCACCAGCTCAAGACGGCTGTCGGTGTAGTAGAAGTAGATAACCTCACCGGTCATCTTGTCCAGAATCAGCCCGTCCTTAAACAGACCAAAGCGAAAAGCATCAAACATCTCGCTGTCTTGCAGGCTGAGACTGGGCTCAAAATAGTTCATCGCATCGTAGCCCAGGTAGCCGGTCAGGCCCCCGGCATACTTACGGGAGATAATATTCTGCGGCACGATATCGCGCAGCAGATAATACGGATTATCACTCTCGTAATGCGCCTTGCTGCCATCACGCTGCTCGATCGTCAGCTGGCGGCCATTGGCATAAAACAGCTGTTCCGGGTCAAAACCGATAATAGAATGACGCGCTATGTGGCTGTCTTCACCCAGTGACTCCAGGTAGAAACAGTTGTCATAGCGTTTCTCGATTTTCTTGAACAGGCCAAAAAAATCACAGTTGTCAGAAATAGTGACGTAGTGCGGCTTGCGCGGCAGCGATATGGGTTCAGGCGTACGATACATAGGGCGCTTTTAACTCTTCTCTTTCAAGGCACGGGAGCCACGGGTAACCGTTGCGATACCAACACCCAGGGTTTCGGCAATCTGCCGCTGCGGCACACCGGCCTTCAGCAGCTTGAATATCTGTAATCGCTTACTGATTTCCACCAGCTCGGAAGGTGAAAGTAACCCCTCCAGTGCCTGGTGCAGCTGCTCGCGGCTTTCAACAGCCAGCAAATGATCAAGCAGCTCATCGAGGTATTCAGGTTCATTGTTATCAGATGTATTCATGTACTAGTACACTATCACAAATAAATTGAAGTTCAATACACCCGATCAATCGGGTCAGCTTAATCACGCGCCAACAGTATAACGCCCCTGTGATCATCCTCTCACCTTTAGATATCAACATTGAAAATTGAACCCTTGGCCCGTCACGGACTCTTACCCTCAGACTTTATGAAAACTGCGCTCGAGAGGTATGTCTTATGTATCAGGCCATTCAATGTGACCAGCATGATTACCTTGAAATCTGCTGTATGCGCCATTACCCGGTAAAACTGGAACTCATCGACGGTCGCGTTCTGAACGCTCGCCCGGTTACCACCCGCACCCTGGCCGATAAAACCGAGTGGCTGGACATCGAGTTGCTCGACGGCCCTATTCCCACGGCGAATATCCGGCTGGATCAGCTGTCATCGATTACCCCGGACCGGGCCTGTAAAGCCGAATTTGGTAAAGTTGAGTTTGGCGAAGCAGAGCATAGCCCGGCGAACTGACAACCGCTGAAGGCCGCTTACTTCCAGACTTTCAACAACGATGCTGGCCAAATTCCTGATAAAAGCCTGACACCATCGCTGAACTCAAAGCCGCAACCGCTGTCACAGCGCTGCGGCTTTTCCATGTCTGAGGCTACATTGCCTCAACCATCCCACACCGCTACCATGCCCTTCTTTTTAAAGTACTTTTTCTCTGGAGTTATCATGCACGCAGCGCATTACCTGACCCTCAGTGGCCTCTCGCTGAACAGCCCGGACAACGCCGACACTCAGGCCGCAACGATGCTGACACACAGCGCAACACTGCCTGAGACGCTGAGCAGCCTTTACCAGTTCCAGGTGCCGGAGCTGGGCGAAGGCGGCGCCTGCTCATTATTCGGCGTACTGGATGACATCCCTTACGATCGCGCCGAGATTCTCGGTGGCGTCAACGCTGCCAACAGCCAGTTGCTGGCCGACCTCCAGGCAGCCGTTGATCTCATTGCCGAACAGACCGGCGCTGACTGGCTAGGTATCTATAGCCGCCAGACCAATGCTGCCGGTGAAGAAGTACTGATGAAAATGGCCTATATGGGCGCGCCCAGCCGGGCAGAATTCCCACTGACCGCTGAATTTGCTGCGCTGTCCAACAACAGCACCGTAGGCCTGAGCGGAAAAGGCCGACTGATTCAGAGCGTTAACGCGTACCGGGCTGAAGGTGGCGAATACTACACCTGTGACCCAAAAGTGCAGGCCGAGTTATGTATTCCGCTGTTTGATGCCCAGGACAGAGTGATTGGTATCATCGATGCGGAAGCGTTCAGTGAGCATTTCTTTGATGAATCACGCCTCACCGCCTTTACTGCACTGGCGTTATGGAGCCAGCAACGCCTGACCGCAGGCTGACCACAGACCCTATCTCATCGCGCAAGATCAAACCTGAGGGCAGGATTTTCTGCCCCCTTTTCACCACCGACGGCAAACACCCATACACAAACCGCCCTCGCCCCTCACTGACAACACCTCTGCCTGCCAGCGACCACCCGTGGCAACAATTGGTATGACCAATTTAACAAATCGAAAACAAAACCGCCCCAACTGACAATACCCGCTAAAAATGACTGTTTTTTACTAACAAAACAGATCTTTATCGATTCAGAACACAAAATATTGGTCTGACCAATTACCAAAAATACAAAAACCCTGCTGATCTTCTATTTCAGTTCTGGTAGCATGCCGCCGTCTGACTGGCTGAGTACCACTTTAGTACCAACCAGAAAACAGGCTCTACTAACAACAATAGAGATTGCCATGAGCGTTGAACTACAAGCCCTGCTGGCCGCAGCCCCGATTCTGCTGGCCGCCATTCTGCTGTTAGGATTGCAATGGTCTGCCCGCGTTGCGATGCCCGTTGTCTATCTGGCAACGTCTGCCATTGCCCTGCTGGCCTGGGAAGTCTCCCTGAACCGGATACTGGCCTCGTCGCTGCAAGGATTGCTGATCACCCTCTCCGTCCTCTGGATTATTTTCGGCGCAATTTTGCTGCTCAACACCCTGAAACACTCAGGTGCGATTACCCGAATTCGGGCCGGTTTCACCAATATCAGCCCCGACCGCCGTGTGCAGGTCATTATCATCGCCTGGCTATTTGGTTCATTCATCGAAGGCGCATCTGGCTTTGGCACCCCGGCGGCGATTGCTGCCCCGCTACTGGTTGCGATTGGCTTCCCGGCTATGGCTGCTGTGGTCATGGGCATGATGATCCAGAGCACACCGGTCTCTTTTGGTGCCGTTGGCACGCCGATCATCATCGGTGTTCAGAATGGCCTGGACAAAGCAGGCCTGAGCACGCAACTGGCCGACGCAGGTTCCAGCTGGGCGCAGTTCCTGCAGCTGATCACGTCTGAAGTCGCGCTGATCCACGGCATGGTGGGCACACTGATTCCCCTGTTCATGGTGATGATGCTGACCCGCTTCTTCGGCAAGAACCGCTCCTGGACTGAAGGCCTGAGCATCCTGCCATTCGCGATCTTCGCTGGCCTGGCCTTCACCGTACCGTACATGGCAACCGGCCTGCTGCTGGGGCCTGAGTTCCCATCCCTGCTCGGTGGCCTGATCGGTCTGGCAATCGTGACCTTTGCGGCGCGCCGTGGCTTCCTGATACCCAAAGACAGCTGGGACTTTGCCCCGGCAGACCAGTGGCCGACGGCCTGGATTGGTACGCTGGAAATGAAAATTGACGAACTGAGCCACAAATCGCCAATCAGCGGCCCGCTGGCCTGGGCGCCTTACGTGCTGGTTGCCCTGCTTCTGGTTGCGACCCGTGTCAGCCCGGAATTCAAAGCACTGGTTAAGTCCGTGTCCCTGAGCTTCAGTAACCTGCTGGGTGAACAGGGCATCAATGCCGGTTTTGCCCCACTCTACCTGCCAGGCGGTATTCTGGCGGTCGTGGTTGTGCTGACATTCTTCCTGCACCGGATGAAGTTTACTGAACTGAAAGCGGCCATATGCGAGTCCAGCCGGACTACGCTGGGTGCTGGATTCGTGCTGATTTTCACCATTCCGATGGTGCGCATCCTGATCAACTCCGGTGTTAATGCTCAGGACCTGGCCAGCATGCCCGTTGCGATGGCGGCTTACGTGGCACAGGTATTTGGCGATGCGTACCCGATGTTTGCCGCTGCTATTGGTGCCCTGGGTGCCTTTATCGCGGGCAGTAACACCGTATCTAACATGATGCTAAGTCAGTTCCAGTATGGCGTGGCCCAGAACCTTGCGGTATCGGGTGCGCTGCTGGTTGCCTTGCAGGCAGTCGGTGCGGCGGCGGGTAATATGATTGCCATCCACAACGTCGTGGCAGCCTCGGCCACTGTTGGCCTGTTTGGCCGTGAAGGCGCTGTACTGCGAAAAACCATCCTGCCAACGATCTACTACATCACCCTGACCGGCATTCTGGGCATGGTGGCGCTGTATATACTGGGCATATCTGATCCGCTAGCGGGTTAAACCATCAGATAAGCACTAAAAAGCCCCGCCTGCGTAAGCAGGCGGGGCTTTTTTCTGTGTCCGGTCAGGCAGTTAACGGCCTTCTACTGCTCGATAGCCATGCGTAATTCACCCACTGTCCCCATAGATTAAGAGCTTGAGCCATACAACTGAGTTGGCGATAATCGACGCCTCGTATTAACACCCTCAGGGTTAACCCATGGATGCACCGAGTATTCTCCTTGTAGAAGATGATCTAAAACTCAGCCAGTTACTGGCTCAGTATCTGCAAAAGCAAGGTTTTAACCTCTCGACCTGCAATGAGGGCCAGCTTGCCCCCCAGGCCATTATTGAACAACAGCCGGACCTTGTCGTACTGGACCTTATGCTGCCGGGTATGGACGGACTCAGTATTTGTCGGGAAGTGCGTAATCATTATCAGGGGAAAATTCTGGTACTGACCGCCAGTGATGATGATATGGACCAGGTGGCCGCGCTGGAGATGGGGGCAGATGACTTTGTCACCAAACCGTTACAGCCCCGCGTACTGCTGGCCCGAATCCGAATGCTGCTACGCCGGGCCGAACCGCAAGCCAGTCATGCACAGGACAGTAGCCCAGAGAGTGATCGCTTTCGCCAATACGGCAATCTGTTACTGGACAATTCAACTCGCACCTGCACCCTGAGCAGCGAGCTGGTGAGCCTGACGCCCAGTGAGTTTGATCTGATCTGGCTGCTGGCTAACCACCCGGATGAAATCCTGTCCCGCGATGCACTGGTCAAAGCAACCCGTGGCATTGATTACGACGGTATTGACCGGACAATTGATAATAAAATCGTCAGCCTGCGAAAAAAGCTGCTGGATAACCCGGCCCACCCCCGGCGACTGATTACGGTGCGTGGTAAAGGCTATCTGTTTGTGCCCGATAGCTGGTGATAACCTGCACACAATTCGGTGTAACTCAGCATTAAAAAAGCCAGTCAGCTTTCGCTGACTGGCTTGTCATATCACAAAGCCTGCATTCAGATCATTTCAAGCGCGACAGCCGTTGCTTCACCACCACCAATACACAGTGATGCAACACCTTTATTCAGGCCACGCTGCTTCAGCGCGTACAACAGGGTTACCAGGATACGCGAACCGCTGGAACCGATGGGATGGCCCAGTGCACAGGCACCGCCATGCACGTTAACTTTATCCATATCCAGCCCCAGCTCCTGCTGTGCCAGCATGGTCACCACGGCAAAGGCTTCGTTAATCTCGTACAGATCAACATCACCTTTAGCCCAGCCTGCTTTATCCAGAACCTTCTCAACCGCACCAATAGGCGCAATGGTAAATTCAGCTGGCAGCTGAGCATGGGTAGACGTTGCGACGATACGTGCCAGTGGCTGCAGGCCACGCTTAGTCGCCTCAGACTCACGCATCAGCACCAGTGCAGAGCCGCCATCAGAGATCGAACTGGAGTTCGCTGCGGTGATGGTGCCGTCTTTGGCAAATGCCGGGCGCAGGCCACGGATTTTATCCACCCGCGCATTACCCGGCTGCTCATCCGTATCAACAACGGTATCGCCTTTACGGCCACTGATGGTTACCGGTGCGATCTCATCTTTAAAGGCACCGGTTTCAATTGCGTTCAGCGCTTTATTCAAAGAACCAATGGCGAAATCATCCATCGCTTCACGGGTGATCTTGTAATCATCCGCAGACTTCTGCGCAAAAGCCCCCATCAGGCCGCCTTCATAGGCATCTTCCAGGCCGTCAAAGAACATATGGTCCAGCACCTGCTGGTGACCAATACGCATACCTTCACGGGCTTTCGGCAACATGTATGGCGACTGGCTCATGTTTTCCATGCCGCCCGCAACCATGATATCCACCTGGCCGGCCATGATCTGATCGGCCGCCATCATCACCGCTTTCATGCCAGAGCCACACATTTTATTAACGGTGGTCGCACCCGCAGAAACCGGAACACCGGCACCGATAGATGCCTGACGCGCAGGCGCCTGGCCAAGGCCCGCTGGCAGTACACAGCCCATAATCACTTCATCAACATCGGCAGCAGGAACATTACCCCGCGCCAGCGCTTCTTTGATCGCTGTCGCACACAGCTGCGGCGCACGTACAGAGCTGAGAGCGCCCATCATGCCGCCCATCGGGGTCCGCGCAGCACTTACAATTACCACTGAATCCGTCATTTCTCAGATCTCCTTTACGTAAACGTCAAATACTAAGTATAAAGAAAGGCGCAGCCTGACAACAGACTGCACCCCAGGGTTTTTACTTATTTCCAGTATGGCTGACCTATACAATTCACTATCAGCACACCGCTGGAAACAGCCAATCAGGAACCGAAGTTACGTTTGATCACCTTGTTGATCTCACCCACGATACCGTTACGGAACGCCAGTACACAGACAACAAAGATCACACCCATAATGATGGAGACATAGTTACCCATCTCACCACCGGACAGATAGTTCTGGATCGCAACCACCGCACCGGCACCCAGCAGCGGGCCAAAGATTGTCCCCATACCACCGAGCAGTGTCATCAGTACCACCTCACCAGACATGTGCCAGTGCACATCGGTCAGGGACGCCAGCTGGAATACCAGGGTTTTAGTCGACCCGGCCAGACCTGCCAGCGCAGAAGAGATGATGAAGGCAACCCATTTATAGTCATTCACGTTATAGCCCAGTGAAATAGCACGCGGCTCATTTTCACGGATCGCTTTAAGCACCTGACCAAACGGCGAGTGGATTGTGCGGTGAATCATCCAGAAACCGAAGATGAAGATCGCCAGTACGAAGTAGTACATCGACATATTGTCGGACAGATCGATCAAGCCAAACAGGTGACCACGTGGCACACCCTGCATACCATCCTCACCACCGGTGAACGGTGCCTGCAGATAGAAGAAGAATGCCAGCTGTGACAGCGCCAGGGTAACCATCGCAAAGTAAATACCTTCACGTTTTACCGCCAGCTTGCCATAAAACGCGCCCAGCAGGCCCGCACAGATGGTGCCACAGATAATACCGATTTCAGGGGTAACACCGGTATGCATCATCAGGTAACCGGTGACATAGCCGCCGGTGCCCAGAAAAGCAGCATGGCCGAATGACAGCAGGCCAACAAAGCCCAGTAACAGGTTAAACGCACAGGCAAACAACGCAAAACACAGTACTTTCATCAGAAAGACAGGGTACAACGCTGCAGGTGCAATCAGCGCAAAGATAAACAACGCCAGATAGAGTTTATTAATTTTCATTATTATGTCCTCCTCAGGCTTCTTTGCCGAACAGACCGGCTGGTTTCACCAGCAGAACCACAACCATCACCAAAAAGATTACCGTGGTAGATGCTTCTGGATAGAAATACTTGGTCAGGCCTTCGACAACGCCCATACCAAGACCGGTGATAATCGCACCACCGATTGAGCCCATCCCACCGATAACTACGATGGCAAACACCACAATCAGAATATTGGAACCCATTTCCGGGCTAACAGCGTACACCGGTGCCGCAATAACCCCGGCAAAACCTGCCAGTGCTACACCAAAGCCGAAAGTAATCGTCACGATCAGCGGTACGTTGATACCGAATGCCTGCATCATCTGCGGGTTTTCAGTACCGGCGCGCAAGTAAGCACCCAGCTTGGTTTTTTCAATCGCCCACCATGTACTAATACAGACCGTCAGGGACGCCACAATAATCCATGCACGGTAATTAGGCAGATACATAAATGGCAGACGGGTACCACCTTTCAGCGACTCAGGAATCGCGTAAGACAACCCGGAAGAACCATAGGTCTGGGTGAAAACACCCTGCAGAATCAGCGCCAGACCAAAGGTCAGCAACAGGCTGTACAGGTGATCTTCATTTGCAATGGGCCGCAACAGGAAGCGCTCCATCAGCACCCCGATAATACCCACGGCCAGCGGCACCAGAATCAGAGCAGCCCAATAGTTGATGCCGAAGTACTGCAGCGCCATCCAGGCGAAGAACGCGCCCAGCATGTAAATAGCGCCCTGGGCAAAGTTGATAATCCGCAGCAAACCAAAAATAATTGCCAGCCCCAGGCTGAGCAACGCATAGAAAGAGCCATTGATCAGCCCGACAAGCAGCTGACCGGACAGGCCGAATAAATTAATACCAAGAAATGTAGCCATAACACACCACCAGAAAATCCGCACAGTCACTCTGGGAATCAGAGCGAAACCAGCAGGCCGTACAGTGTCTGCGCACTGCTGATACCTGCCAGCGAGTTAAAACAGAGCGCCACACAGCGCTCTGGTTTAAAGGTTATGACTTACTTGAAGTCACACTGAGACAGCATTGGTGCGAATGCCTCATCACCAGGGATCGTTGCTTCGATCGCAAAGATATCATCTTCATTTTTACGCTCGGAAGCATTCTTAATCCGTACCAGGTACATGTCGTGCACCATTCGACCATCGTTACGCAGTGTTGCATTACGCGCGAAGAAATCGTTTGGCTTATGCTCTTTCATGTATTTCATAACGGTTTCGGAATCATCCGTACCGGTCGCTTTAACCGCGTTCAGGTAATGCATGGTCATGGAGTATGCACCCGCCTGACCCATTGCAGGAATAGCATCATGACGCTGGCGGAAACGCTTGGTCCAGGCACGGGTCTGTTCATCCATATCCCAGTAGAAACCCGTTGTCAGTTTCATACCGCTGGCAATCGCAGGGTCCAGCGCTTTAGCGTTGGCCGTAAATACCAGCAGACCTGCTACATCGACCATTTCGGTCAGACCGAACTCAGCGGCAGTTTTCAAAGAGTTAACAAAGTCAGAACCGGCGTTCGCCAATGCAACTACGTCGGCACCAGAAGATTGTGCCTGCAGTACGTAAGAAGAGAAGTCCGTAGTGCCCAGTGGCGCACGTACATTGCCGACAACTTCACCGCCATTGCTTTTGATTACGCCAGTAGCGACTTTTTCCAGCGCATGACCGAAAGCGTAGTCAGCGGTGATAAAGAACCATTTTTTCTTACCGGACTGTACCATCGGCTTAACAGTACCGTTAGCCAGCGCCGCTACGTTGTAAGTCCAGTGAGCGTTATACGGTGAGCATGATTTGGTGGTAAACGCATTGGATGCAGAGGTAGAGATCAACGCCAGTTTTTTAGCGTCAGTCAGTACTTTGGTCACCGCGCCGGTTACCGCAGAAGATACCAGGCCGGTCACCACATCAACCTGCTGGCTTTCAACCCACTCACGTGCTTTGGCAGAACCCACATCCGGTTTGTTCTGATCATCGGCAGTAACGATTTCGATTTTCTTGCCCAGAACCGTACCACCAAAGTCTTCAACGGCCATCTCAACGGCAGCAACACAACCTTTACCACAGATATCCGCGTACACACCGCCCATATCCGCCAACACACCAATTTTAACTTTATCGTCGGACAGACCAGCCTGCACACCAGTGGATACCAGCGCAGCGGACATAGCTACAGACATCAGAGTTTTGGTCATTGCGTTCATCGTTATTCTCCTGACAAATCATTATTATTTTTTTTCTAGCGCAGAGTTCGATAGAGCGTCGGGCTACGACAGCCCGGCGGGTAATACCCGACTCCATCCAGACACGCCGGGAACTCTCATCCAATGCACAGTTCCCGGATTATT